>JAKADF010000021.1 GCA_021820805.1 Bacillota bacterium | reverse complement strand
TTTAATAAGAATTATTACTGAGAATGATTACTTAGTTCAGATTGCACAAGAAGTCGCCGTCAACATCCTTAAAATTCCCGGTGATAAAGTTATTAGTGTAGCAACAAGGAACAATCAGGGTATATTTACATTTTCAGATGATGAGCCAAACGACCCTTTGTCAATGATTGAACAAGAGAATGATCTAGCAAAACTATTCGAACTGGTACTAGATGGAATAATGGAAGACGGAATGATTGTAATCAGGCAATTTACTGGCGAAGTCCGTCATACAAATGTAGGCGGCCTTCCAACGCTTGTCCCAACAGTAAACACGTACGCAATTCGACTTACAAGAGGAAGATGGTACGGATTATCAGCAGAGCACGTTGAAATGATGTGTTCTGTAAATCTGCGTACAGGGGAACCTACAGCAGAACCGCCAGGTGTAAAATATCTCGAGTTTGTTTCATGAATATTAAAACAGCGGCAATTGGGGTTGCCGCTGTTTTCATCTGTTACATTCCCAAAAAGTTCCGAGCAGCAGCCTCATCAAAAACTTGAGGCGGCCAGGTTTTTAGATCAAATGGATAGTCTGAACCTGGAAGAACCCTGTCAGCTCCAACTAACCCTTGCAGGAACTGAAGAGCATTTTCATCCCACAGTACACTGTCGTACCAGAAGCGTTTCAGATAAGACAGAGGATTCATCTGCAGGGAGGAACGGACATCTGACCAAACCTTGTACCCTTGTTCAAGGCGACCAACCTGATAGGGAAGGAATCCGCCCCCATGTGCCAGGAGAATTTTCACATTTGGATATTTGTCTAGCACTCCGCAGAGTATCAAATCAAGCCCAGCAATCGTTGTTTCCCACGGAACCCCAATCATATTGGGCATTTTCTTCTTTCGAATTCTTGGATCTTCATTTAATAATGGGTGAACAAAAATGATAGCTTTTTGCTCGTCCGCCACATCCCACAAAACTGAAAATCGTTCGTCACTAAGCGGAACCCCTTTATGGCCTGGTCCAATAATTGCGCCTTTTAGTCCCATCTTCATTGCACTGCTGAGCTCTTCTGCAGCCTGTTCAGGATGATTAAGCGGCAGTGTAGCAAGCGCAGACACCCGATTTCTATTTTTATGAACAAAATTCTGCAATGACTGATTGTACAACTTTGCTACTTCTGACGTGATTTGATGCTCAAAATCGTACAAGAACAATTGCGGAATCGGCGAAATGAGTGTATGCGTAACCAACGCTTGCTCTTGTTCTTCGAAAAAAAGATTTGGCTCGTAAAATGCCCGTTTCAATTCAAATGACCACTTTTGGTTAATGGTTAGAAACGGCTCCTTTTCGGGCACTCGCTTATCGAAAGAAGCATGGACCAAATGAGCGTTCTCACGAAGCCACTGCAAAACATCTGAAGGAACGAAATGGGCATGTACGTCAAACATAGGGTTTTTTTCTCCTAAAGTTAAATTGAGATTACCTTACCTATGGTTATCATAGCTTATCCGACCCATGGGAAGCTGCATGGAGAGCTGCAGCCGCTGTCTGGTCTGCCTTTGTCTCCCCGCCAACTGCCCAGTGTTCTGGAGGCAGCTCATAGAGCAAAACGCGGACTGTTTCAGGTTTTGCATTCAATGTTCGCACAGCCGCGTTCGTAATTTCCGAAATAAATGCTTTCTTTGCTTCAGGCGACCGCCCCTCTAATAGATGTACTTGGATTAACGGCATAAGCCCCCTCCTTTTATGCAACTTTTGATTTATGCACGGACCGTAATATTTATTTCACCTAACTGGTCAAACTCCACAGATACTCTGTCACCTTCATAAACATGAATTGCCTCCGTGATTCCGCCCGTTAATACAACCATACCTGGCTCAATACTCCCGCCTGTACGATTTAACATCTGGAAAAGTTCGACGATTGACCGTACTGGATGCCCCAGCACAGCCGCACCTGCACCTGTTTGCATGACTTCTCCATTTTTCTTCATTACGACTCCCACTTCATCCCATGCAAACTGGTATGGTGAAAACGCTTGGTCAGCAACAAAGAACTTAGCCCCCGACGCGTTATCTGCCACGACATCCACAAGTGTAAAGGAGAAGTTCTTGTACCTGCTGTCAATTACTTCAACGGCTGGCATAATACACTCTGTTGCAAGCCAAACATCCCGAGGCGTAACCCTTGGTCCTTCCAGCTTTCGCTTGAAGACAAACGCGATTTCGGGTTCAATGCGAGGATGAATAAGTTTCTCAAGCGACAATTCTGGATTTGCCATTTCCATCGAAGCAAGCAAACGTCCATAAATGGCCTCGTCAACTCCAACCGATTGTTGTTTCGCTTTGCTCGTCAAACCCATTTTCCATCCTACAAGTGAATCACCAGATGCAAGTGCTTGTTCAACACAAAGACGTTGAATTTCGTACGCATCATCAACTGAGAGGCCATCGTAACGGAGCGTAATCTTTTCTAACTCCTCGGCTTCCTTTTGATGTCTGTATATTTCATTTGCAATCTCTATTAGCGACACAATGATTCCTCCACTTCGGAAAATGGCTCATGGTTCATAACTCATTCCAGAAACATTCCATAAATCAAAGGCCATGGGTTAACTCCTGTGTGCCAACTCAAACGCAACATCGACAATCATGTCTTCCTGGCCGCCAACGACTTTGCGTTTGCCCATTTCAACGAGAACGTCCCGTGGATCTACAGAAAATTGTTTTGCTGCTTTGGTTGCATGATGTAAGAAGCTTGAATAAACGCCAGCGTAGCCGATTGTCAGACTCACTTTGTCTGTTAGAACAGGATGATCTATTCTTGGACGCAACACATCTTCCGCTGCATCCATAATTGGGTACAAATTCACGCCAGTATCAATACCATACTTTTCACATGCTGCCACAAACACCTCGATTGGCGTATTGCCAGCACCAGCACCGAGTCCAGCTAAGCTTGCATCAATTCGATACGCGCCTTCTTCTACTGCCGCAATTGAATTTGCAACAGAGACTCCTAGATTGTTGTGCGCATGAAAACCAACTTGTACATCATCAGGAAGCACATTACGCAGTGCAGAAACCTTGCGGCGTGCCTCGTCCATCAACATCGCACCCGCTGAATCTACAATGTAAACGCAGTGAGCACCATAGGATGCCATTTTTTTCGCTTCTTCTGCCAACACTTCAACAGGCGTCATATGAGCCATCATCAAAAAACCAACTGTGTCGAGGTTTAATTTTCGAGCTTCTTCAATATGCTGCTGCGAAATATCCGCCTCCGTCGAGTGTGTAGCAATACGAACTGCTTTTATACCATATTCAACAGCGCGCTTCATTTCATCTACTATCCCGATTCCAGGCAGCAACAAAGCCGCAATTTTCGTATTTTTCACAGCGCTGCATGCAGCGCGCAGAAAGTCTTCTTCCGTTTCCTTTGCAAACCCGTACTGCACAGAACTCCCGCCAAGGCCATCACCGTGGGTTGCTTCAATCAAAGCAACCCCGGTCCCATCAAGTGCCGATGCAATTGCCGATACATCATCGACGCTAAACTGGTGCCGAACAGCATGCATTCCATCACGAAGTGTTACATCCGTCAGTTCAATTTTATATTTATATGCCATAAACAAGTCCCCCTCACTTACGAATCGACAATTGATATTTTGCAAATTCTTCTCCAAACTTCACTGCGGATGCCGTCATAATATCGAGATTCCCAGCGTAGATAGGGAGATAATCTCCTAACCCTTCTACTTCAATTGATACACTGACTTGATTATCTTTAAAAATCGGATCTCGATTGAGTCTGTAACCAGGCACATAGGTTTGTACATGCTCTACCATTTCCCGAATGGACCTATCTACTCGTTCGTATATGTCTTCATTCGCTTCTTCCATTAAGCAGTAGATTGTATCACGCATGAGAATCGGCGGGTTTGCTGGATTTAGGATGATGATAGCTTTCCCACGCGCTGCACCGCCAATAGATTCGACCGCTCGTGCTGTTGTTTCCGTAAATTCGTCTATGTTTTGTCTTGTGCCGGGACCAGCGCTTTTACTCGAAATCGTTGCAACAATTTCCGAATAAGAAACACCAACAACTCGGCTGACCGCGTTTACAATCGGTACCGTTGCCTGTCCGCCGCAGGTTACCATATTAACGTTTTCAGATTCTAAATGTTCTTTTAAATTAACTGCTGCAATTACATACGGTCCGCGTGCAGCAGGCGTTAAATCAATAGCTTGAATTCCTGCTTCCCGCAGAATTTTTGCATGGCGAACATGTGCTTTTGCACTCGTTGCATCAAATACAACATCAGGTTTCGCACCTGAATCGAGAACAGCACGGAGGCCTTCTGCAGAAACTTGCAGTCCATTTTTATTTGCTCTCTTAAGTCCATCGGATTCAGGGTCAATTCCAATCATCCACTGAGGCTCAATCCAGTTGCTTCTCATAAGCTTTATCATAAGATCTGTGCCAATATTGCCAGATCCAACAATGGCGGCAGATAATTTTGCCATGTCCATCCCTCCCAAAATTCTTCGTTACGATACTGCTTCAAATGGTTTTTGTTTACTTCCGTAATGTCGCTTCAACCCGGCCAAGTTTGCCAAATGATACAGATACATGGTCTCCAGGTATAACAGCAACCGCAGCACTGACGGCTCCAGACAATACTACGTCGCCGCTTTTAAGCGTAGTACCGAGTGCATTCAGTTTATTTGCAAGCCATGCAACAGCAAGCGCTGGATTCCCAAGTACGGCAGCTCCTGCACCAGTTTGCACAACTTTATCATTTATTTTCATCACTGCACCCGTTGTTAAAAAATTCAAATTTTCAATTGAACTTGCAAAATTGCTTAGAACGAAACATCCAGAAGATGCATTATCCGAAATTGTGTCTGCAAGACGTATTTTCCAGTCTGCAATCCGACTGTCTATAACTTCAATTGCTGGCAAGATATATTGGGTCGCGCGAATGACATCCTGAACGCTGACACTCTCGCCTTCTAAGTCTTCCTTCAATACAAAAGCAAGCTCAGGTTCTACTTTCGGTTGAATAAGCGGGTAATCGATAACATCCCCCGATTGATAGTACATGGATGCAAACAGATGACCAAAGTCAGGTTCGTTGACCCCAAGCATGTGCTGCATTGGTTTACTTGTTAGACCTATTTTGTGTCCAACAATTCGGTCACCCGAAGCTTCTTTTCTAAGGACGTTCTTCATTTGAATTTGATAGGCGGTTTCAATACTCATATCCGTAAATTCCGCTGTAAGAGGCGAAATCACAGAAAGGTTTTGTTCGGCCTGATAGAGTTTATCTGCCCCGTCAGATATCTGGATGGTAAGCGGCTCTCCCATAAGACTTGCTCCCCTCTTACAACTTAATGCAAACATTCTTTAATTCTGAGAAGAATTCGAAACTATGAACACCACCCTCTCTGCCAACACCACTTTCTTTCATTCCGCCAAACGGTGTTCTTAAGTCGCGTAAAAACCAAGTGTTTACCCAAATAATCCCGGCCTCAATCTCTCCTGCCACCCTGTGGGCTCTCTTAAGGTCATTTGTCCAAATCGTAGCACTAAGTCCGTATTTTGTGTCATTTGCGATTTTGAGAACTTCTTCTTCTGTATCAAACGGCTGCACCGTAACAACGGGGCCAAACACTTCTTGCCTAGCAATTTCACAATCATTTCCTACATCTACAATAACGGTTGGTTCCAGGTAGGCGCCTTTCGCCAAATTCGCTGGTCGTTTCCCTCCAACAAGAATACGGCATCCTTCTGCAGAAGCACGCTCTATAAACCCTTCTACGCGTTCCAAATGTTCCGCACTAATTAGTGCACCTACATTTGTTTTTGGATCAAGCGGATCGCCTACAACCATCTGCGCAGCTTTATCTGCCAACCTGTTAACAAATGTTTCGTACAAAGGACGTTCGACATAAATCCGGGATCCGCATAAACATACTTCACCTTGGTTGCTGAAACTAGACCGCAGCGTCGTTTCAAGCGCATCTTCCAAATCACAATCCGCAAAGATAATATTCGGGTTCTTACCGCCGAGTTCAAATGAGAGTCGCTTTAGCCCGCTTGAGGCTGCCTTCATAACCGCTTTTCCTGTTGTCGTTTCACCAGTCAGGGAAATCAAATCGACGTCTTTGTGTTCGGTTAAGAATGATCCTGCTGCATCCGGTCCAAAACCATGAACCACATTCAGAACTCCATCTGGCAGACCTGCATCCTTACAAATTTCAGCCAGTTTTGTCGCCGTAGTTGGCGTTAGTTCCGCCGGCTTAATGACGCACGTATTTCCTGCAGCTAAACAGGGTGCAACCTTCCAAGTTAATAGAAGAAGGGGCAAGTTCCATGGTGAAATCAGCCCTGCAACACCAACTGGTCTACGGAGCGCATAGTTAAGTGCGACACCTTCCATCTCAAAGCATTCTGTGCCCATCCCTTTTACGAAATCAGCAAAAAACCGGAAGTTGTATGCAGCACGTGGAATATCGAGGTTCCGTGACAGTGTCAGCGGCTTGCCGGTATCAAGTGTTTCGAGAAGTGCCAGTTCCTCGACTCTCTCATCTATTAAATTCGCGATTTGATGCATAATAGCCGCCCTCGCCGCCGGTGTTGTTTTACTCCAGCTCTTAAACGCCTTTCTTGCAGCAGCAACGGATTTATCAATTTCTGCCCTCCCGCCTTCGGCAACTGTGCTGATTTGCTCCCCTGTCGCAGGATTTACATTCGCAAATGTTTTACCATCTATGGATGCAACAAATTCTCCATTAATAAAATGCAATAAGTTTTCCATGTACGTTACCTCGCATTTCCAAATGAATTCAGTTTATACTGCTGCGTATTGCAGTGTGAGTACAGGATTTCCTGATCCAGATGATGGCCCATATCCATGAAGAACACCCGTAAACTTATCGTGCAAGACACCGAGCAACATGGCCACATGCCGCCCGCCGGACTCAACCGCGGCAGCACGTGCATAAGTTGGAAGCATTTCGAGTGCCGCAGCCCTGTCTCCTTCGACTAAATAACTGCAAAACTCGCGATCTAATGCCTGCTCTGTACGATTGGGCCATTTTTCAGGACCACGGCCGATATTGTGGGCCAACGCCCCGCTAGCTATAAACACAACTTTCAGTGGGGAAGCTCCTATAACTTCACCAATCACCTTCCCCCACTCCGTTGTCTCTTGCAGGGATGCAGCCCAACAGACAGACAAGTCCACAATCGGTATACTTAAATCTTTAATTAAATACCGCAAAGGAACTACTGTTCCGTAATCCCAAACGTACTCTGGATCGTTGATGCCAACAACGGACAGACCTGCCTTTTTGCCTGCTTCGACTAATTCATTCGCAAACTCGGTATGACCGGGATGGTCGTACGGCACATCTGTGATGATGTCTGGACATTCAAAAGCGGTTAAAATCCCTTTATGCCTTGGTGTTGCATCTACATAATGGATAAAACTTGAGGCCCAGTGGCACGAAACTAAAACCACAACATCAGGATGAATCTTATCAATCACGTCTGCTGCCTGATTCATCGCCTCAACCATCGGCTTTTGGAAATCAGCAACTTTATCCTTATGACATATCCTCGGAGTATGGGGTGAAATCATGGCAAGCTCTAGACTCACACCACTTCTCCTCCTTTCTAAATTCCAAATAACTTTACAAACTTAAACCCTTCATAATTTAAATAAATTTTCAGATACGATTTGTTTATCAGGATGATATCATTGAATAGAATCATTCACGATGTTCAAGTTTCTCTATACGGAACACTTAATAACTTCCGAAAATTGTTTTCCTGCATTCGTTCATTTATTTATTCAATTACATGCTGTTTATGGGAGACGAATATAGATGGACAAACAATCTGAGTCTGCTGATTACCGCACGCTTTCTTCCCTCAAAAATGCTCTTCGAGCGCTAAAGTGCTTTACGATGGAAGAACCAGAAAAAGGCATAACAGAAATTGCCCAAAGTTTAAATCTCTCGAAAAGTACAGTTCACCGGGTCATGACAACTCTTGCTGAAGAAGGCTTTGTAAGAAGGGACGAGGAGACTCATCGGTATAGGCTCGGCCTAAACGTGTTAAGCATGGGCGGCATCATTATGTCAAATCTCGAGATTTACCGAGAAGGGCAGCATTTACTTGAGGAATTTCTCAACCGATTTGACGAAACCGTCCATTTGGCCGTGTTGGAAGATTACCAAACCGTTTACGTCAGCAAGTTAGAATGTAAACATCCCGTGCAAATCTTGACTCATGTTGGCAGGAAAAACCCCCTGTATTGCACAAGCTCTGGAAAAGCAATTCTAGCTTTCCAAGATGACGCAATGATTGAAGAGGTCATTCGACGGGGCCTGGTCAAATATACTAGAACAACCATTGCAGATGCCGAGGTACTCCGGAACACACTGCGAAAAATTCGTGACACTGGCTATGCCACAAGCTACGGGGAACTTCGCGACGGAGTAAACTCCGTCGCTGTCCCCGTTCGAGACTATACAAGAGAAGTAATTGGTGCCGTAACCGTTGTTGGTCCAGTACAACGTTTTACTGAGCAAAAGATACAAGCATTCGCAAAACAGCTTGGTTTAATCGGCAAAGAAATATCCAGCAGACTTGGTTATTATGAACGAAGAAGGTAGAGGTTTGATTTAGTACATCATTTACTTACACTGGGTACATTCGTGGCTCATGTTGCACCGAAATCCACTTCTGCGTAGTGAATTCTTCAAGTGCCCATTTTCCGTTATAACGGCCAACACCTGAATCCTTTTCACCGCCAAATGCGACAAGGGGTTCATCATTTACTGTACCGTCATTTACATGAACCATACCGGATTCAATTCGCATTGCAACTTTTACGCCGTGTTCAAGATTACGCGTGAAGACTGATCCACTAAGGCCATACGCACTGTTATTTGCAATTCGAACTGCCTCATCATCTGAATCAACTGGCATGATTGCGACCGCGGGTCCAAACATTTCCTGTTTTGCGCAGGCCATATCTTCTGTAACATCTACAAGCACAATTGGAGCAACAACATTTCCATGAACCGGTCCGCGATACGCCACTTTTGCCCCATCTGCTATGCTTTCGTCGACAACACGCATGAGTGCATCAACTTGCCTTGCTTGGATGAGCGGTCCAATAAATGTCTCGCGATTATGAGGGTCACCCACCTTCAATTTTGCCGCCTTTTCCACGAATTTCTCGACAAACTCGTTATAAACATTTTTGTGTACAATAATTCTGTTTGCACACATGCAAATCTGTCCTTGGTGTATAAATCGACTGAACACTGCGGCTTGTACAGCTAGGCCAATATCAGCATCTTCCAGCACAAGAAGGGCACTGTTTCCCCCAAGTTCGAGCGCAACACGCTTTAGATTACGGGAAGCTACCTCACCAATATGACGGCCAACCGCCGTTGAACCAGTAAATGAGATAACCTTTGGAATCGGATGTTCCACCATTCTGTCGCCAATCTCACCAATTTCCGTCACAATGACATTAAGGAGGCCTTTTGGCAGCCCTGCTTCTTCGAAAAGTCTTGCAATAAGCGTGCCGCCAACGATAGCAGATATCTCGTTTGGTTTCAGAACCACGCCGTTACCCGTCGCAAGTGCAGGTGCGACAGCACGCATGCTAAGACAGAAAGGGAAATTGAATGGACTGAGCACGCCAACAACCCCTGATGGCAGCCGATACAAACGGTTTTCCTTGCCAGGAACAGACGACGGCAGAATTTTACCTTCCATCCGCATTGGATAAGTTGCAGCCTCTTTCAATATATTTCGGACAAGTGAAATTTCAACGAGTGCTTTAAGATATGTACCGCCAATTTCGTCTGCAATTATTCTCGTAATCGATTCAGTATTCTCATCTAAGATTCCGACTGCTCGTTCAAACAGCTCTCGTTTTTCAAAGGGATTAACTTGCGCCCAGCCCTTCTGCGCACTTTTTGCGGATTCATACGCCAAATCCACATCAGCAACGGTTGCCATACGAAACTTTGCAACCGTCGATCCATCATAAGGGTTCGTATCCACATAGAAGCGTTCACTTTGACCATCTCGCCAAACACCTGCAATGTACTGTTTGTTTAATCCTGAAAGATCCATTCCATATCCCTCCCATAATTTATGGTCTTACGAGACACACTCCGAAAGTTCCCTGCTAATTTGTTGTGCTGTTTTACTAAGAATCGATATAAAAGATTGGCAAACATGAGAATTTGAAATCCCAGTTGTCAGCGTCACTGTCCCTAAAGCTTTACCTTGAAGGTCAAATATCGGGCAGGCAATCGAAAACTCATCCTGTACAAAAGGCTCAATACCAAAAGCGACCCCTTCCCGCTCTATTTGCTTTATTCTCTTCATTAATTCCCTACCTTTTGAAGATGCGAACAGTTCGGGCCAGTAAATCTTAAGAAACAACCCCGCATCTTCATCGAGATAAGCGAGCATCGTCCAACCGCTTACAAGAAAAGGAATATCTACACGCTGCCCGCTACTTACGATTTCATCACCTGCCGCATACAAGCAAACGGCTTCAGTTTCCTCGCGAATATACAAAGAGGCACGGCAACCTGTTGCGAGGTGTAAATTATCAATTTCAGCACGACTGATTTGAATCATCGGATCCGCCGTCTCAGCAATTAAACCTAGCTCAAGCATCACTGGACTTAACCGATACTTTCCACTCTCTGTATCCCTTTCGAGAATAGATTCTTTGACAAAGGTTGTAACCATTCTAGAAACCATGCTTTTTGAGAATCCAGTGCGTTGGCTCATCTCACACACGCCAAGCTCGGGTGTTTGATAGGAAAAAAGCTTAAGTAACTGCAGGGAGTTTTTTGCAGTTATAAGGACCGCACTCTCACTATCCAAGGTAGATCAACCTTTCAAATATTCTCTGCAATCTCTTTCGCAGTTTGTTTCACTGCAACACGAATATCTCGCATCCTGCGTTTACTAAAGTACTGCTCGTATCCGGCTACGCTGATTCCTGCAACGGGCTTTTGTAATGCATTAAATATTGGAACTGCAAGTGAAGCAACGCCTAAATCTACTTCTTCTCGTTGAATTGAAAAACCATTCTGTTTCGTTGCGTATAGTTCTTCTAGGAATTTTTTCTTATCCATGTTCGTTTTTGGCGTAAGTGTTTTCCACCTATAACCTACCAATTGGTCAACTTGCCCTGCATCAAGAAAAGCTAGTATCGCTTTTCCAGATGCAGGGGCATAAGCCGGAATACGCCGCCCAACACGAGAATATAAAGGAGGCTGATGACCCTCCCCAACCTTCATCAGCCAAATCACCTCTCCATGTTCATAGCACGTTAAATGAGCAACAAGTCCTGTGCGCTTCGACAAAATTTTTAAATATGGATACGCTGTACGTGAAAGTTCTTGGCTTGATAAAATCGTATGATTTAGACTTAATAAACGCCTGCCCGGCCTGTATTTACCTGTATCTTCATTTCTTTCTAAAAACCCTTGCAAAGTCATGGTGTGCAGCAATTTGAACATCGTTGATTTTGGTATTTCAAGCTTTCGCGACAGCTCCGAAAGTGACATCTCGGGTGATTCCAGGCGGAAGCTTCTCAGTATGCGAGCGATGTTTCCAACTGAACTTAGCATCCTTCTGCCCCCTATAACTTTAAGACCCGTTACGCATTCGCAGCTAAACTATTATCGATTGATGTCTCTTTCACTTTGGCTGGGGCAGTTTCTTTTAATGCAAATGCCAGAATTCCGCTGATGAAAGCGCCTGCAAACGCGATCCAAAGAGGCGCCTGAAGACCCCATGCATCTGCCGCAACTCCAGCAAGTGAAGGTGTGATGGTTCCTCCAACGAACTCTCCTACAAGCTGCGTTACACCAACTGCTGTTGCAACATACTTGAATGGCAGTGATTCACCTGGTATAACGGCCATAAAGAGCGGGAAGCATCCTTGACCCAGGGCGGTAAAGAAGCCGAGCACCATCATCACGCCAACAGATGCATGTACAAGCGCTAAGCAAACTGGAGCTAAGGATGCGATGATTGCAAACACAATAAGCGTCGGTTTTCTTCCGATCTTGTCGGAAATTGCCGGCCCCGTGAACCCAAAGACAAATGTTCCAAGTCCAATTGCTGCCATAATTAACCCCATCTGTTCTGGGCTGTATTTATCTACTTCCATGAGATAAGTTGGAGCAAAGGTTGTGAATGCAAATAATCATGCCATGAAGAATGCAGATATCAAGGTACAAATCCACATATTTCGATTCCGATAGACTTTTCCATAATCTTTACGGTTAATTTTGTGCGTCTGCAAATTTGCAGAGGATAAACGCGGTTCCTTCATGTACTTAAGCAGAATAAAGAACATGATGATACCTGGCACACCTACTAAATAAAACGCACTGTGCCAAGAATAATGAGCCGCTACTGCCGTTACAATGATTGGGGTAAGCGTGGCACCGATAAGCCCGAGAGAGCTTTGCACAAACCCAAGGTTGAATCCGCGCCGCTTTTCGGTTGAATCAGCAATCACACATGCTTGGGCAATTGGTAATACAGGGCCTTCAGAAATACCCATCAGTCCGCGCAGAAGAAGCATTGACCCAAAACTTCTTGCGAAGCCCGTCAAAAATGAGAATAGTGAAAAAATTAATGTTATAGGTAATAATACTTTTTTCCTGGATCCGACCAAATCAGAAATCGTCCCAAATATCCAACCTGAAATTGCCCAGCATATTGCCAATATGGATACAATTAAGCCAATCTCCGCGTTATTTAGCTTTAAGTCTGGAGCAATGAATGGAAAAAGATAGACAATACTTAATCGCTCCATAAACACAAACCCAAATGTAAAGAACATCATCATGACAATTCCATTTTCATACCGTAAAAACGGTTTTTTCGTCTCTTCTTTCAAAACACTACGCCCTCTCTCTCAATTATCGATTTGGATGGTCCCTATGACTGTAAGCGCTATCAAAGCGGATAAAGCTAGCAATTTCAATTATATTGCGCCGCGATTTCCCCCTTCCTGTAATCCTTATATTTTTATCGCAAGTAGGTTTGAAATTTGGATTTAATCTAACTTCCTATTTATTAGAATAGATGCAATTTTATTTGTCCAAAATCGAATTGTTCTTATATACGGAACACCTGAATATTTGAGGTTTGAGTGCGAATGGTATGGGCTGTCGTGAGATGCCATATTGGGTACAGTTTGAGGTTCCATCTGAGTTACCATCTGAGTTACCATTTGAGGTATCATTTAGGGTGCACAGCCTATAAATCTTTTGCACAACAAAAAAATAAGCGGTCTATGACCGCTTCAGACCATTGAAACCCCCGCAACCGATAGCCTTTTTCGACCTTCACCGGAATAACTGACGGAATGACACCTATGTTTTCTGCTACTTTGCTCCCGGCACGAGGAGCAATTACGGACAAAACCTCTTAGCGTACAAAAAGGCAGTAATTGCGTCACCGCCCTCCCGACGCGAGAAGCAATAGCGTACAAAAAGGCAGTAATTGCGTCACCGCCCTCCCGGCACGAGAAGCAATAGCGTACAACTTAGCAGTAATTGCGTCTACCTCCTCCTGACGCGAGAAGCAATAGCGTACAAAAAGGCAGTAATTGCGTCGCCGCCCTCCCGGCACGAGGAGCAATAGCGTACAACTTGGCAGCAAACGCATCGCGATCCGTCCCCCCCCCGTTCAAAACTAGGTCAGGCTGAATTTACTCCACGATTGGCGTTCCATACGTGTGAAAACTTGCTACGGTTTGATTCCCCCATGCCTGACCGCGGGCACGTTCTGCCTCTGTCCATGTGATTGGTTCCCAATCTTGAGCTAACACGAGATACCCGCCAGAGCAAATTTCGATACGATTCCCGCCAGGTTCGTAAACATATACAAAGTAAGTTTGATTAATCGCATGTTTACTTGGGGCAAACTCGATATAAACTTTATTTTCAACGAAAATATCAGCGGCCCGCCATATCGATTCATTGGTATCGACTGAAAATGCAATGTGATGGAGCCGCCCTTTCGATCCGGTTGAGTCATGGGTATAAACGAGATCGTATGACTTGTTGGTTGCACGAAACCACATACCAGGATGGCGGCCATTATCCAACACAATCTGTTCAGTTAAGCGCATACCTAGCGCTTGTTGAATAAACTCACCATCTGCCTCAACATTTGAAGACAGAAAGTTTACATGGTCCAGGTTCTTTACAGAAACACCTCGTCCGGTAAATCTTTGCGGTTGATTTTTAAGCACCGGCTGTAAATGACTCGGAGGCTGATAGAACTTTGTATCATAATAGAGTTCAAACACATGGCCGTCTGCGCCGTAGAATTGATAGGCTTTTCCATGTCCAAGATCTCCATCAATCCATCCGATTCCAAAACCCCTTGCCTCAATTGCAGAAACACGCCGTTCCAATGCCTGCGGGCTCATCGTTCGAAGGGCTGTATGACCTATACCTGCCGCATCTGACTCTGTTAACTTTAAAGAATACTCTTCATAATCCCCGTAACACCTTAGATAAGTGGACTGCTTGTTTTCGTAAACTTCTTCCATACCAAGTACATCTATAAAGAATTTTTTACTTTTCTCATATTTAGGAGACAGTAATTCCACATGACCAACATGGGCAATATCAAAAATAAGTTCGCTGTCTATCTGGGACAATCTTGATTCCTCCTGCACCGTTTTCGGGTAGTGTACAATGCATAGAAAACATAAGAAACAAGATTGTTCCTGTATATGGAACTTCATGCCCCATAATAACTAGCGGATCGATAAAATTCCTCCGGTCTGCTTTTCTTTCCAGGCAATTGGTAAGCCAACATAGTTCTCCGCAAGACTCGTGGAGGCTGCACGTGAAGATGTAACATAATCCAGTTCTGCCAGTTGAAGCCGATGTTCAAACGGGGTGTAATCATGATGCAAATGCAGGGAAGAGGTCATATACCACGAAAAACGCTCTGCTTTCCAAACGCGGCGCAAACATACTGCCGTATATTGTGAAAGTAATTCCGTATTCCCTGTCGAGTAATATTCTGCTAGACCATGAGCAAGAAACTGAACATCTGCAACCGCCAGATTCAGACCTTTTGCACCTGTCGGCGGAACAGTATGGGCGGTATCCCCCGCAATAAACAGTCGACCATATTGCATTGGTTCGCAGATGAAACTTCTCATCGCAATGATGCCCTTCTGGAAGATAGGGCCCTCGAACAATTCGAACCCGTCTTTTGTCTCGAGTCTGTCATGGAGCTCAGACCAGATACGATCATCTGACCAATTCGCAATATCATCATGGGGGTCAACTTGGAGATATAGACGTTGGATTTCTGGCGTCCGTGTGCTGACAAGGGCAAAACCACGTTCATGGTTGCAATAAATGAGTTCTGGTGAAGATGGTGGTGCCTCAGTCAGAATTCCAAGCCACCCAAACGGATATTTCTTCAGATATTCCTTACGTACAGATGCTGGAATCATCGGCCTGCTTGGTCCATGGTAACCATCGCATCCTGCAATGTAATCACAAACAATCTCTTCTATTTCACCGGTTTGGTGATCGCGGTAAGAAATCCTTGGCATTTCCGTAGCTACGTCAAAGAGTTTGACATCTTCAACACTAAAAATAATTTGCCCGCCTGCTCTAAGGCGTTCTGCAACGAGATCCTTAATGACTTCATGCTGGGCATATACCGTAACATTTTTACCGCCTGTCAGTTCATTCATATCGATCCGATGGTCTTTCCCATTAAACCTCAAAATGATGCCATGGTGGAAAAACCCTTCCCGCATCAACCGTTCACCGACACCTGTCTCATTCATCAGGTCTACAACCCACTGCTCAAGCACGCCCGCCCGGATTGTTCCTTCAATTTCTTCTCTCGATCGATTCTCGAGAATAATAGATTCAACACCGCTAAGGTGCAAGAGATGCGAGAGCATCAGCCCCGCAGGACCTGCACCGATAATCCCAACCTGCGTCCTCATTTTGCCCATTTTAGTTACCCTCCCT
>JAKADF010000476.1 GCA_021820805.1 Bacillota bacterium | reverse complement strand
AATGGATATTATGTGCTTTTGGTATCGAAGCCAGTTGCGCTTACTGTAACTAATTCTTCAGAAAATCTACTCCGTTTCCCGAAGGTACAGGACAAAATGAAAGCTATGAGAAAAAAAATTACTATAGTGAAAGCGGAAGAAATCATGAAATCTGCCCAATTGGCGCTAGAGACGATCGGACCAGTAACTGTCAAAAAATTGTTTGTTCCAGAGGTGGCGGACGACTGCTACTTTGCACAAGGTGATACGCTTGAAAGCCAGGTGGATGATTTACTCGCACAAATTATCGCCACAAAGGTCTTTTAGACTTTGTGCCAATGGAGCGGAGGAAACGAAATGCCAAGTGTCCTAGCAGTATTGTTCAACACGCACGATAAGTCTCAAATTGAATCTTTGGAACTTCTGAATTCTGCACAGACTGCTGCCAGCCTTTGTGGTGGTTTGATCCATGCAGTTGTTCTTGGTCATGAAGATGAATGGATCCACCAGCTAGGAAATTATGGTGTTGTTTCGACACAAGTCTGTTCGGGGACGGAAGCCCTGGCATGTCAGGCAGGCCTCTTCACATCGTTCTTGGAAAAAGCTGTTGTGGAAAGTGGCGCAAAGGTCATCTTGTTCCGTGATGGAGACATCGGGAGGGAATTGGCTGCACGCTTATCCGCTCGGATTAAAGCCGGACTCATTACAGACACTGTGAGTATCGAAAAGGATGATGATGAACTTGTTTTTACTCGCCCGACATATGGCGGAAAAGCACTTGCAAAACTTGTATGCCATTCATCGCAAGTTGTAGTAACAGTTCGACCACACATAGCTGGGTTGGCAGAACAACAAAGTGTTCAAAATGTTCAGTTTACAAGCTTAGCAGCTTCCCCAATTTGTTGTCAGTTTCAGATCGTAGACCATGTAGAAAGTGAAAGCAGTGACCAATTAGCTGATGCTAAAATCGTCATTTCCGGTGGCCGTGGACTTGGTGGAGCAAAGAACTTTGAACTTTTGAATGATTTGGCTTCGTTGGTTGGAGGGGCAGTTGCCGCTTCACGGGCAGCTGTTGATGCCGGATGGGCGGAACCTGCACAGCAAGTAGGCCAGACGGGAAAAATGATAAGCCCAGACCTCTATATGGCAGTTGGCATTTCCGGAGCCATTCAACATCTTGCCGGTATCAATAACGCAAAGTGCGTCGTTGCCATCAATACCGATCCGGAGGCACCAATCTTTCGCAGAGCAAATTTAGGAATTGTCGCGGACTATGCTGAAGTCTTGCCACTTTTAAAAGAAAAGATCGCAAAAGTTTTAAAAACAAAAACCACCATTGAATTCGTGGGTTCAGGCGATGGGAGCGATAAATAGATGGAATTATTCATTGATGAAGAGTATGAGCCACTACGTGAGCTGGTTCGTGATTTTGCGGAACGTGAGATAGCACCTGGTGCAGGCACACGTGATGAGACTGAGGAACATGACGAGGAACTGTTCCACAGAATGGCTGACATTGGGCTAACTGGGATCCTAGCTCCTGAGGAATATGGCGGAAGTGGCATGGATTTGGTCGCAAACTGTATTGTTATCGAAGAGATCTCGAAAGCCTGTGCGGCTACAGGGGCGGATATATCCATTCATACAGCTTTAGCTAGCTGGGTGCTATGCAATTACGGAACAGAAGAGCAAAAGAAAATTTGGTTGACTGCATTAGCAGAAGGAAAATACCTTGGCTCATTTGCCTTAACGGAGCCGGAAGCTGGGTCTGATATTGCTGGAATCAAGACGACAGCTATAAAAGATGGAGACGAGTACGTATTAAATGGAACCAAGGTCTTCACGAGCAATGCTGGGCCCGCTGGTGTATACATCGTGTTCGCAAAGACTAATCCGAGTGAAAGAGAAACTGGCATGAGCACGTTCCTTGTTGAGAAGGGAACGCCAGGATTTACGATAGGAAAACCGATAAAAAAACTTGGCATCCGTGCTCATACAGTTGCGGGCTTGCAATTCAATAACTGTCGTGTAAAGGTGGAAAATCGTATCGGAGCAGAGGGTGCAGGGTATTTAATTGCTTCAACAGCTTTGCAAAGTGGTCGCCTTGGAATGAGTGCTCAGGCAATTGGTCTTGCACAAGCTGCCTTTTCTGCAGCTAAGGAGTATGTCACACAGCGCCGTCAGTTTGGAACCCCTCTTTCAGAGTTTCAGTCTATGCGTTTTAAATTCTCAGAAATGGCTACTAGGATAGAAGCTGCTCGGCTCATGGTTTACCAGGCAGCGTGGTTAGCAAAGAACGGTAAACCATTTGCAGAGGCTTCGTCTATGGCGAAAATACTCGCTTCTACTACCGCAACTTATGTTACTTCAGAAGCGTTGCAGATTTTCGGTGGTAATGGATTTACGAGAGATTACCCAGTAGAACGAATGATGCGTGATGCTAAAATAACCCAAATTTATACAGGAACTGTGGAAATGCAGCATGTTTTGATCAGTGACCAGATTTTCGTGTGAGTAAATCGTCATCTGATTTAAACCTTCGCTGGAATGTATGAAGCATTATACTTGACTGTTTGACTCGTTTCTAGAGAATAAATGTCCATCATACCAAACATATGGTTACAAAACTATCTAGCTAAGTTATTAAAATATCAGAATTTTAGTTTTATAGTAATTTAAAATAATTAATAATTAAAATTAGTTATTTTTATAATTGACAGAATCTTAATATTTTTGTATATTAGAATTAATAGATTAGAATTCGACCGTTTCTTCTACTTGGTATATCTTTGCCAGATATGCCTGCGGTAGCAGAGAGCCTGTCGATGTCGTAACAGATATCGTTTGGCTTTTTTTGTTTAGCCAAAAAGGGGGTGTTACTCTTGGATTTCTATGAAATAGGCTTTCCAGGAAAGGTTGTATTTGGCAATGGAGCGTCTTTGCAACTTCCTGATATCATTGCGGAACAGTCCGCGAGAAGTCCGCTTGTTGTTACGGATCCTGGAATCCTGAAATCGGGGATTCTAGATGGTATCTTGGAGTCGTTCAAAAGCTCTGGTGTACATTTTTCAATATTTCATGATGTGGTTTCTCAACCGACAACTATAACAGTTGCAAGGGCTTTTGATACTTTCACAGAAAATAAATGTGATTCGGTTATTGCTATTGGTGGTGGAAGTTCTATTGATACCGCGAAAGCGATTTCTATACTAGCAACTAATGGTGGAAAGATTTCAGACTATAACGGTTTAAATAAATTTATAAAC
>JAKADF010000475.1 GCA_021820805.1 Bacillota bacterium | reverse complement strand
TAGTACCTGTGGCCCAATTACAATCCCTAATAATAAGAATCCTGCCACGTCTGGAATCCGAGGTTTTTCGGTCAATCTACTTACAATTAGTCCGCTGCACAGAATAATAAACAGTACAAGCCATGCATTTTGCCAGGTATTCATATGGAGCATAAAGGAATTCTCCTTTTTAAGGAAATCAATCTACTCAAATGCAGAAAAAAAATTATATACCGACTGTGCAAATTCTTGAGGTTGTTCAAGATGAACTGTATGACCTGCGTCCTTTATCTGCAGATGATGTGCAGTTTTTAACTGTTGCATCATTTGCAAAGCAATATTTGTAAATTTCTTATCGAGAATTCCTGTTACAAGCAAAGTTGGTATTCGCAGATCTTTCAGCTTCTCCCAATTTGATGGTTGTGAGCCGGTTCCTATTCCTCGTAAACTTTGCGCTAAACCATCCTCACGATTTTGCATTCGAATTTGCTGCTCTGTTTGAAGTACGTCAACTGGTAATTTAGCTTGAGTAGAAAATAAAGGAATATGAGCCCATTCCTCAGCAAATGCACGAATTCCAATCGAACGAATTCGTTCTGCAAGTGCATTGTCACGCTTTACTCTTTCTTGCCGCTCCTCTAAACTGTAAAGTCCTGGAGACGAACTCTCTAGGATAAGACCTTTTACACGTGCCCCATATGCGAGCGAAAAGGACAATGCAATCCTTCCTCCCATCGAATATCCAACACAAAAACATGTTTCGATATTTAGATGGTCTAATAAACCTTCAAGGTCTAAGAGTGTTTCTTCCATCGAATAACGATGCTCATCACTTGGACAATCCGATTGCCCATGACCAAGTAAATCCGGTATAATAAAACGATAACTTCCTTGATTAAACCGAACAAAGTTTTTCCATATCCGATGACTTCCCGTAAACCCGTGCAATAGTAAAACTGGATACCCATTTCCTTCAAAACCAATGTAGTAATTTATGCCACGGATTTTTATATATCTTCCTTCCACTCTATCATCTCCACGGCACGACTGATTCTTTCCTGCACTTCCCGATGCCAGGCCACATTTTCGCCAGCATTTGTTGGCACCTCGATTACAAACAGATTTGCCGCGTTTATTCCTTCCCGAATGGCAAGTGCGAGGGACTCAAAAGTATGAACTCTGCGAAAAACTCCTCCATATCCCGAAACTAAAGGCTCAAAGTCGAGACCGTGTGCTGTTTGGAAATACGAAAATGTGTCCTTATAATTTGCCTGAGGTAAAAAGGAGAAAATCCCGCCCCCGTCGTTATTCACAACAATTACAACAAGCGGAAGATTAAACCGTTTAGCTGCTAAGAGTCCATTCAAATCATGATAAAAAGAGACATCTCCAATGACGAGCACAGTTGGCTTCCCATTTCCGGCAACAGCCCCAAAGGCACTCGAAACAACTCCATCAATGCCGCTTGCACCTCGATTTGACAGAAAGCGAACTCCTGTTATCCCTTGCTTAAAGTAAGATTCAAAATCCCGCACTGGCATACTATTTCCGCAAAATACTTGGACACTCGGCATATTCGCGCTCGCAAGTACTGATTGTAACGTTTTAACAATACCAGCTTCATGCCATTTTCCCTCTGAAAAGGCCATATCTAGGGTGCTTGATGCAGCATCGTTAACATCACGCCAAAATGTTTGCCAATCAGCGTGTTTTTGCTTGCTTAACGTGTTTGACACGCCTTGAATAAATGCCACTTCGTCACACTGAAAAACATCTGTTGCCGAATAAAATGCATCACGCCAAAACGGCGACGGATCGATAACGATTTGCCGAACTTGATTATACTCATTCAAGTATTGTCCCAGCGACTTAGATGTCGGCGTTGCCCCAAAACGCACAATCAAATCAGGAGCGGGAAGTGATAACTTGTTCCGTTTCGGCATCCACGTGTCATATGTATCAATGATGTTTATTTCTCTATCACTCTGTTCATATGTACGAATATTGGATAATACATCCGCAAACAAAGGTGCATCCAACAATCTAGATAAATCGAGAACAGATTGAACGATTCGCTCGTGAACAATCGGTCCGCACACAATGAAAGGACGCTTACTGTCTCGAAAGAGTGACGCCGCGTGCAAGACTGCTTCTTTCGACGGAGTGGCAATGCCGGGAAACCATGTGCGCTCGTATGAATTCTGATTTGCTTCAACTTTTGTGTCGGCATAAGGAGGAACAAGAGGCTCACGAAACGGCCAGTTAATATGAACTGGACCCTGTGGTGCCGCCATTGCAGCTGATATTGCCCTCCATGCGACCATACGTGCATGAGGTACAATGTCTTTAGACTCATCCGGAACAGGCATCTCTACTTGCCATTTCACATGGCCTGCATACAATTTAACCTGATCAACTGTTTGGTTGCTGCCAATTCCTCGAAGCTCTGGCGGTCTGTCGGCTGTAAGTACAATAAGCGGGACACGCGTTTGATAAGCCTCCATAATAGCAGGCAGATAGTTTGCAGTTGCAGTACCTGATGTACAAACAAGTGCAACAGGTGTTTTGCTCGTGCGGGATAATCCTACTGCAAAAAAGCTCGCACAACGCTCATCGAGCAAAGTCCACATCCTCATCTTGCCAAACCTTGCAATCGCCATGGTTAATGGAGTAGAACGAGATCCAGGTGATACACAAACATGCTGTACACCTGCATCATGCAACTGTTCTACGAAACGGTTTACGACATCAAGATGGAGGTTCATCATATTACTGTTCCTCCTTCGCTTGTTCTTTAGCTTTTAAACTTCCGATTGCTTCCCGCATCGGTTTGAATTTTAGTTCCGTCTCTTCCCATTCAACTTCCGGGACGGAATCAGCCATAATCCCAGCTCCTGCAAATAATACAGCTTCTCTTCCACGAACAAGCCCAGAACGCAGCGAAACCGCAAAAGTGCCATTTCCAAATACATCCACCCAGCCGACAGGTCCCGCATACCATCCACGGTCTATTTGCTCATATTTTTCTATAAACAAAAGAGCATCGTCTCTCGGAACACCTGCAACAGCAGGCGTTGGGTGCAAAACTTCAACTACCTCAAATATCCCGACCCCATCCTTGGTAATACCGGATACTGGGGTATGCAAATGCTGTACATTGGACAACTTTTTTAACTTAGGTTCCTTTGGAACATGAAACTCTGTAACGAGATGGCGGATTTCTTCACTAACCCGGTTAACGACAGCCTGATGCTCCCTACGATTTTTTTTGC
>JAKADF010000474.1 GCA_021820805.1 Bacillota bacterium | reverse complement strand
ATAGAAATCCAGTGATTTTGAATAATCCGGAGAAAAAATGGGCTCCCAATACCTATGCAATGTAACTGTTCCATTCTTAACATGTAGATAATGTGCCGGTGGTACTTTGAATATACTAGAAAATATCGTATTCGGATCAGGTACGTACTGAAAAGTGAAATAATCCCAAACCGATTGCATATTCAATGTTGCCTCCACCTTCTCCGTACTAAGAAGGCTTTTTAGCTCAGATGCAAAGAGCAGTGTACCATTTTGTTGTGTGTAATAGAGCGGCTTGATGCCAAAATGATCTCGAACGAGATAAAGCTCCTGCTTTTTTTGATCCAAAATTACAAAGGCAAACATACCGCGCAACTCCTGAACGCAGGATATCCCCTTTTCTTCGTATAAATGTACAATTACCTCCGTATCCGTATTGGTTCGGAACTGATGTCCTTTTTCGACAAGACGATCTCGCAGTTCTCTATAATTGTAAATTTCGCCGTTAAATATAAGCCATATTGAATGATCTTCATTCGTAATGGGCTGTTGACCGTGCTTTATATCAACGATCGAAAGCCGACGGAAACCAAGCCCCATGTTTCTATCTACGAAATATCCCTCATCATCTGGTCCACGGTGACTCATCACATGTGCCATGCGATACAACATGCCTTTGTCGACTGGAATTCCTGCCTTCTCTACTACTCCACAAATTCCGCACATTTTTATCATCTCATTTCATATATCTATTTTGTGCTCATAGTTGTTTCCTGATTCAAACGTCATTTGTGCGGAACTGAACTAACTCCGCATCTGGAGCATTGATATACCAAGGCGTGTTCCCAGGTAATACGTTATGCCCATACTGCAAAACAATTTTATTGGTATAAGGGTTTAGTACGACAACGCGGTTACATTAGGTTATAGCTAAAGAAGAACTGCTCAATTTGTCAGTTCCGATACCTTTTTGTATCTCTATATCACATGCCCGAATGGTTTCACTTCCCAAACTAGAACAACTGAATTTTACCTTTATAATCCACAGATATTATCTGTTTCACCTAACGGAGATACTCCGACTTCAGATGATGGCATCGGGGACGGATTACTTCACGCCTAAAGCACAGTTGCTTCTGATGGAAATTTGTACAGTTTGATTACCTTTCCAGCATGATTGATAAACAAAATAATTCTTTAGTTCTTAACATCGGCAACTGTTACTAGCCCATTTGGAAGCATAAGGCATCACCTGGTGTATTCAGATAACCACGTGCGGGGCCCTGCTACACCCGGGTAACCGTACATCCATAGACATCCGCATTGTATTAAAGTTATTCCCTCAGGAAACTCAACCCAAATGATAAGAATCAAACTGCAATAAGATTTTGTTTCAAAGCTTCCACTCCTTCCCCCCGTATGTTGTCTTTACTTGCTGCTCATGATCGGAGGGAAGCTTAGCCTAAAGTGATTTTAAGAATGCTTTGAACTATAGCCGATTCCCATGCTTCGCCCACCAAATACGTACTTGCCCTTACTTGCGTATAATCCATATCTACTGGGGGTAATGATAGTTAACCCGATCTTACTTGCAGTACGATTACTGAGCCGGTTCACATAAATATTCTAGAAATCTGCCCATCACTGCACATATACCACAACGACCAAAAATCCCCTAACTTTGAGAAATACAGCTTTCTGCAATACTTTTGGTAAATGATTCTGACATGAACCTCAGCCAATGGATTCTAACAGTAAATCACAGAAGTAAGTTGGTGTCCTTCCATCTGGCATGTAAATTGTTCCGTTCAATGGTGCAGTTGCTGTGTTTCGCATGTTAACGTGCAGATTAAACACACCGATTGACACATCTTGTCAGCAAGTTCTCAAAAACGTCACGATTCCGACGACTTAGTGATTGTGTACTTTGTTAACTAACCCACTTACTGCCCAAACCTTGCGATACTTATCAAGCTTGATGGACCGTCTATCGCCGACTGTGTCAATTCATTGGTACTGTATTGACGCACTGCCGATTGAAGCATCAAGCATTTTATGGTTATCAACAGTTTCGGTCACCGACAAGCTATTTTCCATTTCAAAAGCCTTAACTAACTCCACTGTTACTGGACCATAATATTGCTGCACAGAATAGTTAAAGTAGTCTAGTTCAGACAGCCATTGTTGGATGACTGATACTTGCGAGCCGCATGGTCCAACTTGAAGAGACGGCTTACTGGCGATGTCCTGTCTGACGGAATTGCTGTCAGTGTGGAATAATTGTGCGATTTATGAGAAAACTGCAGAACTTACGTCATGCCATAAGGAAAAGAGACGCCAAATACGACAACTGGCAGACTTCAGGACAACTCCGTCAACCACAGTTAAAATTTACGTTCTCTTCGCTAGCACGCCAATTGCTTTCGGTCATCCATAGCCATCGTAGTCTACTCTTTGAGATTCATTTTTACTTTGACATTGTCGCGTGTAACCTTACATTCGTATCAAACCTCATAAACCTGAAATGGATTTGAACACAAACTGAAAATTGGCTGAAAATACTTCCCCAGCCAAAATTGGATAGGAGGATACACATTAGTTGAGGAGTCATCCTTCCACACCGCCGGACATACCGTTCGGTATACGGCAGTCTCTAAGTTTACGCTGTAACTTGTCGGTAGTAATCCGAAAAGAACAAGAAACCAAGTCTTTTTATGGCGCCGCTGTCAAGGAATTTAGCAAGGATAGGTTATACCGACGTCCGTCTCCTCAAAATAGTGCTTCATGATGTTAGGCTCAAATTGTGTACGCAGCGAATCGTGAATACGAAAATAAGCAAATTATCGATTTGAGGTGTCTATATTGAGATGTGTATATGAAAAGGATTTAAATTGAATACAGTGAAGCTGGTGTTGGAGGAGGGGAAGATCGCTTCTCAGGTGGCACGCGATCTTAGTATCTTTACAAAAACGTATTATGGATGGATTGCTAATTGAGCGTTTTGTAGAATGAAGATTTTTGATAAAGCAAAAAGAATTATTACCAAGTTATAAAACACAATTTACATTTTTTGTAATGGCACTCTAATTTTTTAGTGCTTCTCTGATTTCAAAACAGCGTTAATTTTAAGCAACTTTCTGTACACTAATTGAGGACTGCTGAATGAATGAGAATTCCTTACTAACAAGGGATATGAGTGCATAATGTCGAATACAAGTGTATGGGTTTTGGACGAAACATTAAAAAAGCCGTGCACTTGGAGGGCGAACATGTACGCGC
>JAKADF010000473.1 GCA_021820805.1 Bacillota bacterium | reverse complement strand
CAGTACGCGAATGTGATTAACCAGGTTCATACGAAGCTAGGTATTTATGGTGCAGATGACCCAGAAGATTACCAGCATTTCGCAATGTGGGCTCGCCAAGCCGGTCAGTCTTTGTATAGCAGTGATCAGAAATCCGTTGGCTACACGGCCTCAACTCTTGAAAACTATTTCAACTACTGGGCACAACTTCGACAAACTGGAGCAGTACCCAACGGAGCAACAATGTTAGCTCATAAGATGGGTAAATCGACGGATTTATTTGATACAGGTAAAGTCGCTTCCTTCATTTACTGGTCTAATTTGTACGGTTCTCTCAATAAAGCCACTTCCCAGCCTTATCAAATAATGCTGCCTCCTGCTGCTCCTGGGCAGAACGAGGGGCTGTATGTGAAACCTAGCCAGTTTTGGAGCATTTCATCTACGACCAAGCACCCGAAGCAGGCAGCAGAATTTGTGAATTGGTTGCTCAACAGCATTCAAGCAAACGAGGATCTTGGGACAGAGCGGGGAATTCCGGTGTCTAGCGCAATCCGTACCGCAATGGAGAAAACGGCTTCACCAGCGAACAAAGCACAGTTTCAGTACATGGATAAGGTGCTGTCTGTCGCGAAGACCCCATTGGGCCCCCCGTCCCCACCCGCAAGCGACCAGATTTTGTCCGCATTTACGACGGTATTAGGCGAACTCACATACAACAAGGAGACGCCGCAACAAGCTGCCCCTTCCTTTATCACGCAGGCAAATCAGCTTTTGAGTCAAGGTCAATGATTGTAATATCAAGGATCGGGTGCGAGTCACAATTCCTGGAGGCCACCAGTCACCGGTGGTTTCCAGGAGCTAAATGCTAGTCAAACCGTGAGGTGAAACCCTTGATTCAAACCGTGGAACAACCTGAGAAATCAACTCGAATTAAACCGAAAGTGAAGCGCAAAGGTTTGGAGAGAGCTGCTCCGTATTTGTTTCTATCTCCCTGGATTATTGGATTAATCGTTTTTTCGGTGGGACCCATTCTTTTATCTCTCTATTTTTCCTTTACGAATTTCAACCTGCTTCAGCCACCTCAATGGATAGGTTTTCAAAATTACAAAAACATCTTCACAAACGATACACTGTTTTATACATCTCTGCGCGTGACCTTCCTTTATCTTCTGATGGCTGTGCCCATCAAACTAATTGTAGCGTTAGCAATTGCGATGCTGCTTGCAAAAAATATTCGTGGAATTGGCTTTTACCGAGCCATCTATTACATTCCTTCCCTCATTGGCACGAGTGTTGCGGTTGCATATTTGTGGCAGCAAATTTTCGGCCAAAGTGGTCTGATTAACAAAGCGCTGTTGCTGTTTGGAATTCATGGTCCGGCTTGGATTGATAGTCCTAGCACAGCGTTGTTTACACTTAGTCTATTACAGGCGTGGTCCTTTGGGTCTTCGATGCTGATTTTTTTAGCGGGCCTCAAGGCGATTCCAGATTCTTTATACGAAGCCGCAAAAATTGACGGAGCGAATCGGTGGCAGCAGTTTCTCCGGGTTACAGTTCCATTATTGTCTCCGGTTGTCTTCTTTAACTTGATTATGACCATCATCAATTCTTTTACGCAATTTACTCAAGGTTTTATCGTGACAGATGGCGGCCCTATCAACTCGACCCTGTTTTATGCCTTGTATCTGTACAACCAGTTTTCTTTCTTTAAGATGGGTTACGCTTCGGCGCTGGCATGGATCTTGCTTATCATCATTGCTGTCTTTACGTCCATTGTATTCATGACCAGTAAACGTTGGGTCTATTACGAGTCGTAGGAGGAGCCTATGAAGACGCCTCGGAAAATAAATTTTAGTAACATGTCAACTCATATCGTTTTGATTGTGTTCGGGATTTTGATGATTTATCCCGTCTTGTGGATGTTCTTTGGTTCTTTTAAACGGACGCGAGACATCTTTTCCAACCCTTCGTTCCTGCCGACTCATTGGACACTCAAGGACTACATCGAGGGGTGGTCAACGTTACCTAATATGAACTTCGGCCGGTTTATTGGGAATTCCTTCTTGATCTCTGCATTCGTCATCATCGGAACGGTGCTGTCTTGTTCTCTCGTAGCCTATGGATTTGCCAGGTTTGAATTTCGTTTTAAGCGAACGCTGTTTGCCATTATGCTCATCACGATGATGCTGCCGAGTCAAGTCACCCTTATTCCGCAGTATACAATGTTTCATATGTTGGGGTGGATTAACACTTATTATCCATTAATTGTTCCCGCGTTCTTTGGTTCTCCGTTCTTCATTTTCCTGCTCATTCAATTCATTCGGGGATTGCCGAGAGAGTTGGATGAGGCAGCAAAAATTGATGGATGCAACACCTTTCAAATTTACTACCGAATTATCATGCCATTGACTGTCCCAGCACTCATGACGACCGCAATTTTTAGTTTCATTTGGTCATGGGATGACTTTTTCTCTCAATTGGTGTATCTGAATTCTGCGAAGTTGTTCACAGCTCCACTCGGTCTCAAGCTGTTTATGGATGAATCCCAGGCCCAACAATGGGGTCCCATGTTTGCGATGTCGGTCATCTCGTTAATTCCATTGTTCTTGGTGTTTATGCTTTTCCAGAAATACATTGTCAAGGGTATTGCAACTTCAGGCATGAAGGGATAATCGTAAGCGCCATCGAGTTAAGATTCCCCATGACGATCCCGATTGCACTTGGATAAAAGGTTGGCGAATCTGTACTTTACGGTCACCTTGCTCAATCCCCCCACGTTGCAAGAGCTAAACGAGTTTGCCTCGACGAAGAGGGGGATGGATTCGCTTTGTCATCACCCATCGTTGGTGCGATGCAAAATGAAAATGCTGTTATACGACATATAAAACTCAGTCCGCTGTCCCGTTATTTATTTTGGCAATTTTCAAGGAGAGATAAGTATGCAATCAGAAGCGAACGAGTGGATGCAGCGAATCTTGGAACCGCCCGCAATTGAAGGCCCCATCTTGAGTATCACCGAATTTGGTGCCGTCGGAGATGGCAAGCATCTCAATACAGATGCTTTTCGAAAAGCTATAGAGTCATGTGCATCAAGAGGTGGCGGGACCGTAGTCGTACCTGAAGGAAACTGGTATACCGGCCCCATTCATTTCAAGAGTCATGTGAGATTGCATTTGGAACGGGGAGCGATGGTCAGTTTCAGCACTCAGCCAAACGACTACCTCCCACTAGTGTTTACGCGCTGGGAAGGGGTGGAATGTTACAACTATTCTGCCTTGATTTATGCCA
>JAKADF010000472.1 GCA_021820805.1 Bacillota bacterium | reverse complement strand
CCATTATGATGTTGACAGCCGCTGGGGATGAGATGAATCGAATTCATGGATTTGAACTTGGTGCGGATGACTATGTAGTGAAACCGTTTAGCCCTAGAGAGTTGGTTATGCGTGTCAAAGCGCTTTTGAAAAGAGCGGGTGAGCCTGAATTTGTGAAGGCTGATATGCAACAAGCTTTAACATTTCCTGATCTTGCTATACATGTTGATGCAAGGCGAGTTGAAGTTGCTGGAAATGAAATAAGTCTTACTCCAAAAGAATTTGATTTGCTCTTGTATATGGCGCAAAGGCCGGATAAAGTCTTCAGCCGTGAAGAATTGTTGCGGGATGTATGGAACTACCAGTTTTATGGAGATCAACGTACAGTTGATACACACATTAAACGATTGCGTGAAAAGCTCGGTCAAGCTTCTGAGAGAGTTAGCCAGTATATTGTCACCGTTTGGGGTGTTGGATACAAATTCGAGGTATTTGTGTGATTAGAAACAGTATCGTCGCGAAGTTATGGTTAACTATTGTAGGCATGGTTGTACTTGTGTTTGCACTTTTGTCGATTCTGCTTCAACAGTTCTTTGACGGGTATGTAATCCAGCAACAAACTCAACAACTGACTAGCTTGGCAACGAGTGTTCGTACAATTTTTATTCAAGATGGGGTTGGAGACGCCACTCAAACGGCTCGTCAGATGGCGGCAAATGTACAACATGCAGAGATTAATTTTGATGTCCCAATTTCGTCGGATCCGGCGATGAATCATGCCTACGATAGTTTTACTCCAGATGAACGTCTAGCTTTTGAGAAAGGACAACCTGTTGCATTAAGACAAACTTCTGGAGACAAGAAAATAATAGTTTATATTATGCTTCCGCTTGAAGATGGCTCCAACAAAGGCATGGTTTCAGTTTCACAGCAGATGAGTGTGCTTGATGCTCCGTTAACCCGTATGCGGAACCTAATTGTTTTTACGTCTGTGCTCGGTGTAGTACTCGCAACTGGGCTTGCTTTCGTGGTGTCTAAAAACCTTTCTCGCCCCCTGATTCAGATGAATGAAGCTGCAGAGCAAATGGCGACAGGTAATTTTGAACAGCGTGTGAGTGTTGTCACAAAAGATGAAGTGGGTCGATTAGGAAATACGTTTAACATGTTAGCAGATGAACTATCCCAGACAATTCGTGACTTGTCTGTTGAACGTGACCAATTAAGCAGTATTCTTTCTTCTTTGGAAGATGGAGTGGTTGCGTCCGATTTGCAGGGGAACGTTACACTTGCGAATCCGCCTGCTCTGCGATGGATGCGTTCAATGTCTTTGGGTGAAAAGGGCATTGTTGATACGAATCGATTACCTGAGACATTAAAACTGTTTTTACAAAGCATTGCGGATTCTACCGGTTCCATCCTTCGTGATATTGTGTGGCAAGGGCGATATTTAATTGTTATTGTAACTCCCCTTTATGAATCAGATGGAAAAAGCAGGCGCGGTGTGCTCTTTGTTCTTCGGGATGTGACCGAGGAACGTCGTCTTGACCGCTTACGGAAAGATTTTATTGCTAATGTCTCTCATGAGTTACGAACTCCTCTAAGTATGATGCAAGGCTATGCTGAAGCACTGCTCGATGAATTTGGAGATGACCCTGTAAATCGACATGAACTTACAGAGATTATCTACGATGAAGCCCTTCGAATGAAACGGTTAGTTAATGATTTACTTGACCTGGCTCAGCTTGAATCTGGTCAATTTCAAATGAAGTATTCGGAAATTGATATTGGAATGTTTATAAGACGAGTGACAAGAAAATTCTATACGCTTGCTCAAGATAAACATGTACAGTTAAATGTCGACTTTCCAGACAGCCCTGTATTTATATTCGGTGATGAAGATCGGCTGGAACAAGTTTTAACCAATCTCTTAGATAACGCATTTCGACATACGAACCAGGGGAGCGTTACGGTTCATGTATTCCGTGGAAAAGAGAATGTACAAATTAAAATAAAAGACACGGGCTCGGGCATACCAGAGGAAGACGTACCTTTTATTTTTGAAAGGTTTTATAAGGCTGACAAGGCAAGAACACGGTCAAGCAGCGGCACAGGATTAGGTCTTGCCATTACAAAACATATCATAACTGAACATGGCGGGGATATATTGGTACATAGTGTGCTTAGTCAAGGTACTGAATTTAATATAGTTCTTCCGTTAATTCAAAAAGAGGTGTAGCCAGTTGGATATTAAGCAAGTTGTTATTAGCCGCAGAAACATCAAACAATTTAAGCTTGATTCGATTGACGAAAAACAATTAATATCTTGGTTAGAAACTGCATCGTTTGCACCAAATCACCGAATGTCACAACCTTGGGAAGTTTTGTTTGTTGGGCCCGAAACAAGAAAGAAGCTTAACCACAAAACGAACTTTGGAGATGCTCCTCTTGTTCTTGCTTTTGTTTCAAAGGCAGCACAAAATGAGTTAGATCGCGTTGAATACTTGGTTGCTGTGTCTTGTTTCGTACAGAATTTCCAGCTTCTAGCCTGGGAGGCTGGAGTTGGTGTGCGTTGGACTTCTATTGGCGCAACTCCTGCAAACCGTGAGATTCTTGGAGTCAAGGACGGAGAAGTTGTGATTGGCATTTTAGGCGTCGGCTACCCGTTAGATGTTCCGCAGTTGAAACCTAGATTGCCTATTTATGAAAAGATAAGGCATCTTGAATAATACTATTTTTCTTTGTTAACAACTGTTGAAAGTAAATAGGAGTATCGGTTAGATAAGCAAAGTGTTTATCTAACCTTTTTTATTTAAGCGTGAGTAATGACAACCATTTGTTTTCTGGGGTTAAATTCTAGTTTGAGTTGATTATCGATAAAAAATCGCAGGCCGAATAGGCCTGAACTTATTAACCCTGGCACCACAATACATGGAACATTTCGGTATATAATTTTTCCTACTGTTAGATTGCAGCGAGAACGATATGCACTGATTGACCCGCCTATACCACTTACTCTGATTGGACCCAAATTTGGTAAACGGAGCGAACGAGCAATTGGCTCATTAATTGTTAGTTCGAATGCTCCAGTATCCAATATTATATTTGATATCGGCTTTCCATTGATAATTAAAGTAAAGTAGAATGCACGATTTTTGATTTGTCCTTTAACAATTGAGGGCCGTTGAGCCGTCTGCTTTGCATGCTTGAGAATTGTACGTTGAGCCATACTGTAGGATGCCCCCTCATTTGCTGTAATGAGCATCACATTTTATACATGTTCAACAGAAATATTGTCGGCAAGTCCCT
>JAKADF010000471.1 GCA_021820805.1 Bacillota bacterium | reverse complement strand
CCACGGAGAGCGAAGAATCACAAGGGGCAGCCTTTTATCAGTTTCATCCCTGGAGTCAGCAACCAGGCAAAGAAGGCCATGCGACAGACAATCCGGGGTTGGCGCGTACAACTGAAATCAGACAAGACCTTGGAAGACCTTTCAAGAATGTTTAATCCTGTTCTTAGAGGTTGGATGGGCTATTACGGCCGCTTCTATAAGTCAGAACTATACTCGGTCTACAGGCGCATGAATCAAGCATTGATAAAATGGGCTATGCGCAAGTACAAGCGGTTCAGACAGCGACGCAAGCGAGCGCGCGATTGGCTAGGCAACGTTGCTCGAAGAGAACCTAGCCTGTTTGTTCATTGGGAGATGGGATTTCTAGGTTGAGACCGGATAATGGGAGCCGGATGAGCTGAGAGGTTCAAGTCCGGTTCTGAGAGAGCCTAGGGGTGAAACTCCCCGGGGCTACTCACCCTTGCATTGAGTCATTTCATAGCGTAATTAAACGAGAACTAATTTATCTTGAAGCCTATGAAACCAGGGTGCAGGCTAAGCGAGATATCTGGGAATATATCGAACTTTGGTATAACCGTAAGAGGATTCATTCATCGATCGGCTACAAAACGCCAACACAATACCAATCCATGTATTACCAAGTATTACTCGAAGCAGCTGGTTAAGCGAATTGAATGGTATTATAACTGAATGTTTAGATATTCTCTGTTCGGTGTGTCCACCCTCTTGACTTAATACCATTTGTCGAAGCTGAGCCCACGGACTTAGATGATGATCAATAACTGCACGGTCTCTTAAGGCAGGGCACCTGAGTATGATGTCTTCATCTACCGTCTTGCCTCCCGTTAATCGTTTCTGAAGCAATCAATCCATCCTCAAATCCTGAAGAATGTGTGGAATTGTCAGCCTACTTTGCTGTGTACGTAGGGCGTGAGACGAGGGATTTCAAAAGTACTAATAAACAATTGAAATCTGTAGCGAAATCATTGTGGGGCCTTGGTTTTTAAAGGCAATGTCAATACACCTATGCCTATCTAAAAAACTATTAAGTTTTACGTTCTTGCTATTGCGCATAAGGGGGCTTTAGTTCAGTATCAAGACGTTGGGTTTACGATCAAAATGGCGCACCAAACGGCACGCCATTTTTCATGTCAATTACTTGTCAATTGATATGACATTAGACATCTGTCTACTCCAAAACGGAACGTATTACCCTTCTAGGCAGGTTTTTTCTTGTTCTACTTAAAACATGCGTTTTACGGCGCTGATGTGATTGTACCAATATGAGCCCGGAGAAACCTTTAGATAACCGACTTTCTTAAGGCCACCGCCACACTGGATCATTTGGCCATTTCCAATGTAAATGCCAACGTGTCCACCCTGGTTGAAAACGAGCAAGTCACCTGGGCGCATAGAGGAAATGGGAACAGACCATCCTACTGAGTGATACTGAGTCTGGGATGAACCGCTCATTTTATAACCAAGAGCATGGTGATATACGTATGCGGTAAAGTTTGAGCAATCAAATCCATACTGTCCTCTGTCTTCGTTATGCCCCCAGACGTATCCTGTTCCGAGTTTGCTTTGTGCCACTAGTAATACAGCATCGAATTTTGTCTGGTAATCTGCGTTAAGTGGTGCAACTGCATTTACATTCGGATCGAAGGTTACGCCTGGCGGTAATTGTGTAGATGTTTGGTAGGATGCGTTATTTAAATTGTACGCAACTGTTGACGAGGTAGTGGCTGATGTAAACTGTTGAGCATTATAAGACGAATTTGTGTTAGAGCTTGTCCCATTCGATAACGCCGTCCAATACCGGCCTCGTGTGATATATCCGTCGTTCCCATTGTTATCCTGCACGTGCCAATAGTACCGTGTGCTTCCCAATACCAGTGTTAAGGTAGATCCGGCATCTTCTAGGGTAATGTGATGCGCATAACGATGTGGTGCACTAATCAAGTACGCGTTATGTTTAACAACAATGTTGTTTGTGGTTGCAGCGAAGGCCGGGGTTGCGCATGCAAATAAAGCCGATACAGTTGCTGCAGTGAGAAAAAATGTATTTTTGAAGTTTTTCAAGTAGTTCCTCCTTGTGCCTCCGAGGTTAGTTGACGGGTTTGGGCTGAGGATTGCCCACATGCTGTACATGTCCACCCCAAATAAAGAAGTCCCCCGTACGCTTGTCGCGATTCGGCATTTTCGTTGTTACTTAAAGGTTAACATGAACTAATCCGATATTTCATTAGGAGATTTCAGGTAAGAGAATTCGAATGTGAAACATTAATATAAAAGATATTGTGTTAGAATTAGTTTAGATTTCACCATTAGCAGTCAGGATATTATTGCAAGTTTTACTTGGTTTTATATAATTCAATCATATTGAGAATAATGTTCTTATGCTACGTAGTAGGTTGTGCTGTTATGGAAGGAGATTTAGAAATGATTCTTCTCGATTGATAGCTTCACTTGTAGAATACAGGATTAAGGGAAAAACGAATGTTGATATTGTAGGCATTACATTTGATTCTAGAAAGGTAAATCCTGGACAGCTTTTTGTGTGCCTTCCGATCACTATTCAAGATAGTCATCTATTTGTACATGATGTTTTCGTAACGGAGCTGTAGTTATCCTTGTCGAGCATGAGGTTGTTGTCCCAAGTGCTATTTCGAGATCGTCGATTAAATGTTTACTCGATGTAGAAATATAGTATATATGTTGATATTACGATATTTTTTGTAGTAAATGAGAGTATTATTAGGCATGGAGTGACACTTTGTGGCAAACCCTTCATGTGAACTACAATATAAGGACTTCGGACAGCTTTCGTTGGCGGAAGTAATGGTGTACGAGTCGATTTCACCTCATCCGTTTTGGACTCCCGTGGCTGAAGTTTTGGATTTTTCATTTGCTGACAAGCTGTTTGCCCCCTTGTATTCACCGAATGGCCAACGCCCATACGCTCCTTCCCTGAAGTTGAAAATCCATCTGGTACAGAGATACTACAACATCTCTGACCGAGAGATGGAGTTAAAAATTATTGGCGACATTTTTGTCAAACGATTCCTCAGACTGCCTATCACCCATGCGAAATTTGATCACAGCACCATCGGGCTTGACCGCGGCCGATTGGGAACTGAAATGTTCCTGCCTGCCACAATCACATCCTTGCCCAAGCTTTAGAGAAGGGGCTGTGGGGGGATGAGGATGACCTCTGGCTGGTGGACTCGTTTCATACCCATGCGAGAGTTGCGAAACGTTCAACATATGATTTAATTCGCACTTCGGTGCTCCAAGTCATTCGGGTA
>JAKADF010000470.1 GCA_021820805.1 Bacillota bacterium | reverse complement strand
CCAAAAATCCAGAAAGCCAAATGTGTCAAGTTTCGCACGATGAAACTAGTCAGTATGAGCTACAAATCTTATTGACGATATGACCATAAGACAGTACACTTTGGCCATGAAAAATCTATCACATCAAAAAACAGCTGTTTTTGTTCTGCTTATTGTGACCCTAATATGGGGTGCAACATTCACACTTACGAAAGATGCACTTGCGGACGTAGATCCATATTCATTTTTAGCAGTTCGCTTCGTTATTGCTGCAATATGCCTTGTAGTAACATCCCTTTGTGTAAAAGCTACACGCAGATCTTTTACTAAGAAAACATGGATTTTAGGTGTTTTGCTTGGTATTCTGCTTTTTTTTGCTTACATTTTTCAGACTGTTGGTCTTAATTTTACTACCCCGGCAAAAGCTGGTTTTTTAACAGGCTTATCAGTTGTGTTGGTACCAATTTTTGCCCCATTTGTTGTTGGTCATCGGATCCGCTTGCATGTCGCAATCAGCGCAATCATGGCGCTGATTGGTCTATATATGCTGTGCGGGGTTGATTTAAGTCATTTTGCAAAAGGGGATATACTTGTCCTGCTCTGTAGTGTGTTTCTTGCCTTTCAAATCTTGTATATAGAAAAGTGGGGGGAAAATGTCGATTCTCTCGCACTTTCAACTGTAGAAATTGGGACACTTGGAATTTTATCCTTTATCACTGCATGTATGAACCAAGCACATACAAAAAGTATTTCTGTCTGGTTTAGGCCAAACGTTCTAATTGCAATTCTTGTATGTGCACTTCTCGCTACATCAATTGCATTTTACGCACAAACTATATTTCAAAAAGCAATTACATCTGCGCAAACAGCCGTCATTTTCTCGATGGAACCTGTTTTTGCAGCACTCATTTCATTTATTCTCACCGGAGAATCTTTGAATATATTACAGTGGATAGGCTCAACTCTCATCTTTTCCAGTATGCTCGCTGCTGATGAAAATTTATTCAGACGAACCTTCGTCCGTCATGCTGCCCGCCGTTAAGTCTTCTTCGAGCAGAGCCCACAACCCATCAATGCCTGTCCCCTTTTCGGATGAAACCGCCAAAACAGGATATGGAGTTCTAAGTATCCGTTGTATTTTTTGTATAGAAGGCTTCACAGCTGATTTTGAAATCTTGTCTAACTTCGTTGCAACAACACAAATCGGAACTTTTAAATCGAGAAGCCACTCATGAAAAGCTACATCATCTTTAGTAGGATCATGCCGTATATCAATTAAATGTAAAACTCGAACTAATGGTTCACGTTTTTTGAAATAAGCTTCAATCATTTTAGCAAACTGAGCCCGCTCAGTTTTCGATACTGCCGCATAGCCATAACCAGGTAAGTCCGCCAATCTAAAACCCTGATTGATCAAGAAAAAATTAATTTGCTGAGTCTTACCAGGCTTCTGAGAAACTCTTGCGACTGATTTCCGTGAAAGCAATCTGTTTAGCAAAGATGATTTACCAACATTGCTGCGCCCTATAAAAGCAAACTCAAGCAGTCCGTCCTCTGGCCATTGGCTAGGACGGACTGCACTAATTTCAAACTGAACACTTTGGATCTTCACTGGTGCGCTTCTCCCCCAGAGAACTTACTATTGAACACATCAGAAATCATTGGAGCGTCTGAGAATAGATTTCTCTCATCCTTTATCGTAGTTTGATGCAGTGCATGCATTAATACTTCATCCATATGTTTAATAGGTACAAATTCAATTTCTTGCTGTACCAATTCCGGTATATCCCGCAAATCCTTTTTATTATCCGCAGGAATGAGAATTTTTGTAATACCTGCACGATGCGCAGCTAAAGATTTCTCCTTTAAACCGCCAATTGCAAGAACACGTCCGCGTAAAGTAATTTCCCCCGTCATTGCAACCTCGCGGTGAACTGGGCGATTTGTAAGTACGGATGCGATTGCAGTCGCCATGGTAATACCCGCAGACGGGCCGTCTTTAGGAATAGCACCCTCAGGCACGTGGATATGAATATCGACTTTTTCCGCAAAATCGGCCGGTATATTGAGGGGTTCGGCACGAGAACGAATATAGGAAAAGGCTGTTTGGGCACTTTCCTTCATCACATCCCCAAGATGACCAGTTAAAACTATTTTTCCTTTTCCTGGAACAGCAGACACCTCAATGGTCAACAAATCCCCGCCAACCTCTGTCCACGCGAGCCCGGATACAACACCGACTTGGTCAGCAGATTCCATAAGTCCAAAATGATAAATATGGGGACCCAAAAACTCTATAAGAACAGAAGATGTAACATTCACACGTTTTTGCTCACCCGATGCCACTTTCCGAGCAACTTTACGGCAAACAGAAGCAAGTAACCGATCTAATTGACGTACCCCAGCCTCACGCGTGTAATACCGAATGATCTCGAGCAGTACTTCATCTGAAATTCGTATTTTATCTCCCTTAAGACCGTGTTTTTCACGTTCCTTAGGAAATAAATGTAGTTTTGCAATTTGCAGCTTTTCAAGCTCTGTGTATCCGGACAGATGTATGACTTCCATTCTGTCTCGGAGAGGCCCAGGGATTTGATAATAATTATTAGCCGTTGTAATAAACAACGTATCCGATAAATCAAACGGAATTTCTATATAATGATCGGAAAATGAATGATTTTGTTCTGGATCAAGCACTTCTAGCATTGCAGAAGCTGGATCTCCTCTAAAATCACTTGCCATTTTATCAATCTCATCAAGCAAGAAAACAGGGTTACGAACTCCCGCTTGTTTTATGCCCTGCAGAATACGACCCGGCAGTGCACCTATGTATGTTCTCCGGTGGCCGCGTATTTCCGCTTCATCGCGTACACCGCCAAGAGACACACGAACAAACGGTCTTTTCAAAGAAGTTGCAATAGACCTTGCAAGTGATGTTTTACCTACACCTGGAGGCCCTGCTAGACAAATAATCGGACCGGACTGCGATTTAACTAATTTTTGCACAGCTAAGAACTCCAAAATACGTTCTTTTATTTTTTCTAGTCCGTAGTGTTCATCGTTCAAGACTTTTTCAGCGCGATGTAAGTCAACTTTCTTCTCTGCAGAATCTTCCCATGGCAAGGCAAGAAGCCAGTCAATATACGTCCTTGCAACTGTCCCTTCTGCCGAGGATGACGGAATACGTTCAAGTCTGTCGATCTCACGCTCTACACGCTCATAGACCTCTTTTGGCAGCGATTTTTGAGCAAGAGTATCTCTTAGTTCCTCAATTTCCACAGTACGCCCTACGCGGTCACCAAGCTGTCGCAGAATTGCTTTCATTTGTTCGCGA
>JAKADF010000469.1 GCA_021820805.1 Bacillota bacterium | reverse complement strand
CAAAGATTCAAAATCGAACAGTCACGCTTTTTTGCTGACAATTATCAAACCGCGAAGTTGAAAATTCCTTTTCGACAACATGAACATGGTGGTGCCTAATATACTGATCATTTCAACATTTAAACATTCTGCCTACCTCGAACTTGCTCTCAATCTTCTTGAACAAAAGGGCATATCGAAAAATAACTTGTTGGTTGCACCGCTACAAAAGCCAGATGACACTCCAGCGAGTGAGCTGCAAGCTGCACATCAGAATGGAAAGAGCCCTGTTGATAAAGCATTTATCTTTGCAATGATATTCATGTTGTTAGGTGCCATCTATGGATTTGTGCTGGAGTGGGGTCCGATTATTTGGGCTCTGATTGGTATCGTCGTTGGTGCTGTTGCTGGGCTGGCATGGGAGTATATAAGTAAATCAAGACAGTCCCTAAAATCCAGCACTTCAGAAAGTGAGGTCGTGCTGATAATTGAATGTGACAATGATCATTCAAACATCGTAGAGGAAATTTTATGGAAGCACCAGGCTCTCGGAATTTCGAAGATCGGGATGAATTCGGAATGTTGATGATGATTTGTATTTGTACTTTGTAAGAGAGGAAAAGAGACTTACGCGCGTTTCTATCGTACAACGAGGTTAAAAAGGCTAAACGTTAATATGCAATCTTATCGCAAACCGCTTCCTGGATTCAAGCCCTCTTTAGCTCTAGAAAAAAACTTTGGTTAATTACCCTTTATTGTGCATTTTGTTTACCTTCACCACAATAAAACGAGCAATCAGCCCCGTAACGTTGTAGTCTATCATGGAATACCAAAGAGTCCACGTACCGAATTGATACAACCCTAACCAAATAAAAATGCGCTCGCCTATTTGCGAGAAGACAAGTGACGCTAAGAAATTACAAATGATAAAGGACTTCCACGTTTTGCAATACTGGAACAAAAGCATCATCGCACAGGAAACAATTGAAAAGTCGGGTGTTTTCAGAACGTTAAGGGTGGGGATTATTTTGTGTGTGTGTAAAACCACTAACAGGAGCCCGTACCCAAGTCATCCAAGAACGAATTGAATATTAGTAAGAAGAGCCCCAACATTAATATTGGACTTAACTTTTGTTTATCGACTAAATCCAACCAAATCACCCAAGAAAAAACCAAAGGAAGAACAAGAAGCCATTACTGCCAATGAAGATACGTGTCACCGAGTTATTAATAAATTCGTCCTTAAATTGCAGCCGAAAGGTTTTTAATCAAGTTTACAGGTTTTATGAGGAAAGTTCAGGAGAAAAATTTGCAAGCTCAACTGGAAATAACAAAACGACATACCAACCCGACACCTATTGCCTTCACATCTTGTACCTTCATTTTATTGCCTCCCGTCTTAGAGTCTAGAAGTATGGGAGGTAAGTATAGATCTATTGAAGGTAGAAGTCACAAGTTGAAGATTAAATTTGCTCCTGTAGGTTAGCATCCGTGATTACATTGCATAATTTGGCAACTACATCCGTTGTACTTGCCTGAACTACTATGGTCAACAAAATAGCCATAAACGTAATTGCACTTATGATATCAGCTCCTGGAAACTTCTGTGCCACCAGCATTCCCGAGAGTGCCGCAGGAATAACACCCGTCTCACGAACCCAACACATAAACCCAATCTCATTTATTCGCCACGCTGCCTGTCTGTCAAAAAGTACTGATGAGCAAACAGTTAAAGGTCTTGCAATAAACATAAAGACAACGATAATCAGTAATCCCGCCCAAACATATTTCGATACTAAGCCAAAGTTGACTTGTGTTCCTAGTAGCACAAAAATAGTCATACGCATGATCAATGTGATTGCACTACCAAAGTGATGAATGTTCTCTGCGGTATGCGAAGCGAGTTTCCACTTAAAGGATTCTCCATTGCCCGATATAATTCCAGCAGTAAAGGCAGCCATAAATCCGCTTGCATGAAGCATCGTGGATACCTGGTAAGAAGTAATTGCAGTAATCAGCATTACAAACGAACCGTATTCATGGAAAATGCCCCATGCATGCCTCGAAATCAAGAAAAGAGCAAGAATGCCAAAGACAATACCAACAATTAATCCGATACCTGCTGATTGAACAAATTGCAGTACAGAGTTACTCCAGTTAATATGTTTCCCTACTGCACTAGCCGCTGCCAACAATGTAAAAGTAAGTACGGCGCCTGTCGCATCATTAAATGCAGATTCAGTTTCAACAGTCTGCCGTAATTTAGGTAATACAGCCACGCGCTTGAATACTGGAATCAAAGTTGCAGGATCTGTGGAGGCAATTACACTTCCCACCAAAAACGAGAACATCCAAGTTGTTCCAAGAACAAAATGAACAGTAACTCCAACTACCAATGCTGAAACGAAAACCCCTATTGTCGCCAGCATCGTAACACTGAACCAAACTTTACGTAAAACGGACAATTCAACTCCACGACCACCATCGAACAAAATCAACGTTGCCCCCAAATTTAGAAGGAACTGATTAACCTGTGATTGGCTCGGTTCACTTACCCAATTTAAAAGTGTTGGACCAATAATAATCCCATAAACTAAGTACGCAGCCACATCGGGGATACGCGGTTTTTCAGAAAGTTTTCCAACGATAAGCCCACCAACAAATATAATGATTAATACAGCCCAAGTACTTGTCCAAGAATTCATATGAAGCAATTGTATTCACATCCTCGTGGCTAGATGTTTTTTCAGATCACTAATATCGTAAAAGCCTAAGTTAATGTAAAAAAATGAGTACAGATGTTAAGAATTACAAAATGTATACTTAAAAATTAAATTTGAAGATTAATTTGGTGCTCCCGATTGATTTTGTCAATTAAACGATCTAAATCTTCCTTTCCTTCACAGACACTTTTATGTTCAACCCAGATTACATACTTTTTTCTATGTACTAAAGCAACCTGTAATGGGTAATTATTACCCCAACAAATCACATACCATACCTCTTGAACTTCATTCTACGGTTTCGTAAAAACTGTTCGGATGGCAGACGTGAGCGAGTTTCCCAATCCTGTTGGTCTTGATGAGTTCGAACATAGTCATATACAGAACGAGTTTCATTTGGATCATTAGAATCAGTAAATGAATTCCACCCCTCCTCGTTTGCTTGTTGAATAATCTCCTTCGTGTCATCCCCAAACCAGAAACCGTGTACAATTTTTTGTTTCAAGTGATATTCCAAAACGGCTCCAAACCAGCGATATCTCATGAAAAATATATCGAGGCAGTTGGGTATACATCCTAATACGCTTGAGATAATAATGCCATTTTTAGCA
>JAKADF010000468.1 GCA_021820805.1 Bacillota bacterium | reverse complement strand
TTTCAAAGGTGAGAAATGTTGTGCCTGGAATGTCTGAATGGGCAGGACCGGTTGAACAAGAAAATAAGAGCATCAAGTAAAGGAAGTTCTTTGTGAAAAAATCCTAAACCATTAGAAACCTTAGGTTAATGCTTTGGTAAGGAAGCCTTTAAAAAGGGATCCTTACCAAAGCATTTTTAATTTCTTTAAGTCTGTAAACAGTCTGTTCAGACTATATACTATACCCCGTAGTGTATTGATATAATCTTTTCGTTAACTGCATTTACTTTGGAGGATTGAAAATGAGCCTGAACAATACATCACAGAAAGTTGTAATTATCGGTGGGGTAGCTCTTGGCGCAGGTGTTGCTGCCAAGGTCAGAAGGATTAGCGAACAAGCAGAAATCGTAATTATCGAAAAAGGTCCGTATGTGTCCTTCGCAAATTGCGGGCTTCCATATTATCTCGGAGATGTTATCAAAGACAGAAACAAGCTGTTGCTGCACACGCCAAAGTCGTTAAAAAATCGATTCAACATTGATGTAAGAACTCACCAAGAGGCAGTGGTAATCAACCGTAAAAAGAAAACTGTAACGATACTTGACATTGAGAATAACAGGCAATACGAAGAGAGCTATGACAAACTCGTTTTGGCAATGGGCGCAAAGCCAATTTCACCGAATATCCCCGGTAAAGATTTAAATGGCATTTTTCATGTCCGAAGTGTTCCAGATGTAGATGAAATTAAAGAATGGATTGGAAGCGGCGGGGTAAATCACGTTGGTGTGATTGGCGGAGGTTTCATCGGGATTGAGGTTGTTGAGAATCTGGTTGCGCTCGGAATTCAGGTAACCTTGATTGAAAAGGCGCCACAGATTTTACCTCCGTTTGATAAAGAGATGACTACACCAGCACTCAAGGAACTAAAGCGATTGGGTGTTCGAGTTGTTTTAGATGACGGTATCACAGAATTTATAGGACAAGACAAAGTTGAAGCGGTCAAACTGGAGAGCGGAGAGTCAATTCGTGCAGACATGTTTGTCATGAGCCTTGGAGTACGGCCAGATAATGGCCTTGCAAAAGCGGCAGGAATAGAGCTTGGCGTTGCTGGTGCACTGCGGGTCAATGAATTTTTGCAAACGAGTGATTCGGACATCTATAGCGGTGGAGATCTTGCGGAAATTACGCATGTTGTGGATGGGGAAAAGCATTGGATTGCACTGGCCGGTGCTCCTAACAAACAGGGAAGAGTGATTGCCGAAAACTTGTTTGGAAAACATGTTTCATTTACGCATGTACAAGGAACATCAATTGTTCGAGTTGGAAAAGTTATCATTGCGATGACTGGACTTTCGGAAAAAGCGCTTAAGGGAACAGATACAGATTATTTTGTTTCCTACAATACGGCTTTGCATCATGCAGGATACTATCCAGGTGCAGAGGATATGACTATCAAATTAATGGTTGAAAAAGATTCAGGTCACCTTCTGGGTGGTGAAATCGTTGGCGGCGAGGGCGTTGATAAACGAATTGATGTTTTGGCGACGGCAATAGCAGCCAATATGACAGTAGAGGATTTGGCAAACTTAGATTTAGCGTACGCACCACCGTTTTCTTCGGCGAAAGATCCGGTCATTATGGCAGGTATGGCTGCAGAGAACATATTTTTAGGAAAAGTGCAGGCTGTTTATCACAAGGATGATCTAGGCTCTGACAATGTAGGACTTCTCGATGTAAGGCGTAAAGATGAAGTTGAAAAAGGCATGCTGCCAGGTTCTATACACATACCGCTTGATGAGCTTCGGGATCGCGCAAACGAACTTGATCCCAATATACATTGGATTGTATATTGCCGCAGTGGACAAAGAAGTTATTTTGCCACATGCATATTGAAAGGATTAGGATTTGAACATGTTTACAATTTAAATGGCGGTTATATCGTTCAACAGCTTAAAGAATAGGTAAACTAAATTTAGACGAAGGTCTTGACGATACTTTGTTTTATTCTTATACTATACCCCGTAAGGTATATAGAGATATTGGTGGGAGTTGAGAACATGGCGAGCAAAATCGTGAACATTTTACCTTTCGATGTAGAGATGAGGTTAAAACGTGGCGAAAAGCTTCAGATTATTGATGTCCGTGAGCCGAGTGAAGTAGCAATGGGTAAAATTCCTTCAGCAAAAAATATCCGTTTGTCGGAAATTCCGGCAAGAGTTTCGGAAATTGATCCAAATCGAGAAGCGATTATTGTTTGTCGAAGTGGCGGGCGAAGTGCGAGCGCATGTGAATATCTGATGTCACGTGGATACAAGAAAATTAAAAATCTCCTAGGCGGAATGATGGCTTGGGATGGGAATATTGAAAGATGAATAATTTCAGAAGGAGAAAAATTAGTGGCAGAAGCAACAAAACTCATCAGTAAAACATCAGCAGAAGTGTTTGATGAAATTCGTAAAGAAGAACCGCTCTTTATTTTGGATGTACGTAACGAAGAGGATTATGCGGATTGGAAGATTGAAGGCAAAAACGTGACAACCATCAACGTTCCATACTTTGATTTGATTGACAGTGTGGATGTTGCACTTGACAAACTTCCAAAAGGTGATACACCTGTGCTAGTGGTCTGTGCAAAAGAAGGTTCGTCACATTTTGTTGCAGAGCAACTCGCTGAAGCAGGACGGAACAATGTTTCTTATCTCGAAGGCGGAATGAAAGCCTGGAGCGAATACTTGGAACCAGTTAAGATAGGAAACTTATCTACCGGCGGCGCTATTTATCAATTTGCTCGAATTGGTAAAGGGTGTCTCTCCTATATGATTGCATCGAATAGTGAGGCTGCAATAGTTGATGCTGCTCGGATGATTGATGTGTATGAGAAGTTTGCGAAAGAGCATGAGTTAACAATCAAACATACGATTGACACCCACTTACATGCAGACCATATTTCCGGTGGTCGTCATTTGGCTGAAAAAGTCGGTGCAACATATTGGCTTCCAGCTAAGGATGCAACAGAGGCACAGTACAATTATCAGCCTCTGGAAGATGGAAAAGAAATCATAGTTGGAACGACAAAAGTACGGATTTTACCGATTTATTCACCAGGTCATACAATTGGAAGCACTTCACTTGTTGTTGATAACAAGTATCTTTTGTCGGGCGACATCTTGTTTGTGAAGTCAATTGGTCGTCCTGATTTGGCAGGGAAAGCCGGAGACTGGGCAGGAGATTTGCGTAACACTTTGTATAACATATATCAGGAGCTTTCATCAAACCTGATTTTGTTGCCAGCTCATTTCGCCAACTATGAGGAAATGAAATCTGACGGTAGTGTTTCTGCTC
>JAKADF010000467.1 GCA_021820805.1 Bacillota bacterium | reverse complement strand
TCCGCAATAAAAAGGACTTATTCTGTAACAAATACAGGTACGGAAGTTGCACTTCACGTTCACCCTATTGAAACGGGTAATGTCTATTGGATGATGTCAGACGTCGGTTATGATTGTTTGTTTCCGGGGGAGAGCAAACGCTTCACCATCTACTGCACTGAGAAACAGGCCGGGGGATTTTTGATCGACGATATGCCAGGTGTTTTGGCTGGAATGCCGGTCATCGAATTCAAGTTGTTCGCTTGAGCCGAGTTTAAAAATAAGGAACCAAGGAACTTTATTGGATGGATATACGTAAACGGTGCTGGAGTTGCTTATTTTAAAGGTAGTCATATCCCTCACTCGTTTGAAATTCGGGATTTTTTTCATAATACAGACAATGTACTCAAAATCGTCTTTGACATCCCGACAAGGTGGCTAGGACAATTTGGCAAAACTTCGCGAATGACTGAATGGAAGAGTAGGTACAACCATACGTGGGATTGGGTTCCAAGACTTGTTCAAGTCGGAAGATGCGATTCGATATCGTTAGTCGTAGGATGAGGGCGAGTGCCGTTTCGATAGACCTGGCGTTCTTCTGAGCGCTCATACGGGGCTTCAGCCTGCAACTGTTCCGAAGCTTGAGCCCTAAGTACCTGGTTGAGAACTTGCTCCAATAACTGAGACGGTAATGTTATATTGTGCCATTTTAGTTCCCATCCTAGTAGATTTGGTGCTGACACGTTCATTCTACCAAAAGGGACGAGATGGCACTTTTGATTATGTCAACAGTGACCCCACCGAATTTACACCAATTATACGGACTCTACTGATTCGATTGGGGCATCAGTTCCAACTTGACTAGGTAAAGAGGATCTAGAGATTCAGGGGCACGACGGATTCCGTTTATTGAATACAACTACCTAACTTGTGTTTAAATGAACAAGAACCAACACCTGAACAGTGTGGTGTTTGCTTTTGTAGTGTTTCTTGTTCGCCGCGGGGCACATAAATGTTGACTTGTTGATTTTTTCTATGTACACTTAAACTATTCACAAAATTGAAAGCTTTTAAGGAACGTATACTGATCAGGTGGTGGTGCAGAGACAGCAATCATGGGCTATTCAGAGTAGTGCATTAGAAAAGTGACGTGTAAAATTACCATTTGAAGGGTGGTTGAAATTTAATGAAAGCGATTTTAAGAAGCACGCTTTTAATCACATCGGCTTTAAGCTTAGCTCCGCTCCTGGTAAACCCGACCGCTCTAGCGGCAACCAAGGCGCCCAAGCTAACTTGGAAAGGAACAATAGACTTTTTTGCGCAATCCTATACACCTGCAGCTCCAGGAGTAAAACTTCAACCTGGGGCCATCCAGTACCACGAGTTGGAGAAATTGGCTGTGCAGTTTGAACACATGTATCCAGGGATCAAAATACATTTCGTTAATCCAAGCTTTTCTGATTCAAATCAGGCCGTTGAAACTCTCGCTGCTGCAGGAAAAATGTATGACGTCTATTGGCAACAGTACGATAACTGGAACACGGTCTTTCCTCAAGGAATTGTTTATGATTTGAAACCGTACATGAATCAGCCGAATCCGTTTATTCCTGGAAACAAAGCTTGGAAGGATGTCATGAATCCGCACATATTAGCTGCAAGTGCAGCGCCAGGCGGGCAAGAATATGGAGTTAACGGAGATTATTTGGGTGTCGAGTTCTTTTATAACAAAAATCTTTTCAAAAAAGCTGGTATCAAAGCCCCTCCGAAGACGTGGAAACAGTTAATCCTGGATGCTGCTACATTACGAAAGCATGGTATTACTCCAGGAGCAGACATACCGGTCTATGATTGGTGGGTCAGAGATTTTTTGGGCAATTATTTGGGCCTGCCGACTCTAAAGAAAATTGCGTCTTTTAGTAATCAACCTGGAGATACGGAGTTTGACGATGCTATCGCCTACTATAAGGGAATCCTAGATCCTTCCAAGAATCCAAGGATTATGGCATGGTGGCCAGTGGTTAAACAACTATATAGTTACTGGGACAATAACGTCACAGTATTACCCTGGAATAATACACCATCAAACGCCGAGACAGGTTCGAAACTCTTTGCAGCAGGAAAGGTAGCGATGGTTTTCCAAGGCAGTTGGCTCCCAAATTCAGTGAAAGGCCAGAATAACGGTAAGATTCCGTTTGGTATTGGGTCATTTCCAATGCCTTCGCTTATGGGAACTAGCAAATATGCCACATCGTATAATAGCAGTGGGGATGCAGGTGGCCCGCAGGCTGCTTTTCAGTTTGGTATATCAACTCCGAGAGCCGACCAATCAATGAGTCAACCCGGCAAATTGGAAGCTTGTCTTGATTGGTTGAGATTCATTTCTACTCCTCAGCATGATCAGGCAATTGTCAATGAGGTAGGTTCTTTTGTTCCTACTTTTAAGGGGACAACTCCCGTTCCTGATTTGGCTAGTGTCGAGGCTCAACTTCAGGCGCCGTGGTATCAGGAGGATGGTGGTCAATTTTTGACCTCACAAGAATATACGACGATAAGGAACATTTTCCAGGAATATGTTTCTGGAAATTTGAGCCTCGCTAGCGCAACGCAGCAATATGGGCAAGCGGTCTCGACAGCTTTCCATCAATTTGTTCTGACTCAGCACATTAATCTTTCGAAATATTGATGCGCTACGCTATATTTTTCCTGCCCTGTAGTTCATTTCATTACAGGGCAGGAATTAGGGGGAGATCCGTTGGAAATGCACCTTAATGTCGCACGGAGTAGTACTCAAGTGAAGACTGCTCCTGGCTCAGCCAAGAGACGGGTATCCTGGATCGCCTATCTCTTCTTGCTTCCTACATTTTTGTTTATACTCTCGTTCAGTTATTACCCTGCCGTAAGGGCGCTGCTAGGTGCTTTTACGACCTGGGATGGCTTTAACCCTCCCCAATTCGTCGGGTTAGCAAACTTTGTTCAACTCTTTCAAGATCCCACTTTTTTGCAGTCGATAGTTCATATGCTCATCTGGACCGTGGTCGGCATCCCACTATCGATTGTTCCATCGTTTATAGTTGCAGAATTAATCTTCCACGTGCCTGGCACTAGATCACAGTATTTTTATCGTACTGTGTTCATACTGTTGATGATAATCCCTGGAGTTGTAACTTTGTTGCTGTGGGAATTTATTTATGAGCCTACGGGGCTTCTAAATCAGCTACTGCAGTCTATTGGTTTATCTTTCATGCGCCATGAATGGCTTGCAGATCCTCACTTAGCCCTGTGGTCAATAATTTTTATGGGATTTCCATGGGTAGCACCATTTAATCTGTTGATACTGTTTGCTGGGTTACAGGCGATTCCGA
>JAKADF010000020.1:11361-16548 GCA_021820805.1 Bacillota bacterium | reverse complement strand
CAATCTGCGGGCATCAGTAAAGCAGCCGCAGCCGATTGTACAGGCCCTTACCATATTCCTCATGTATGGTGCGATTCCTACTGTATGTATACAAACCATCCCTACGCCACTTCCTTTCGTGGATTCGGCCACCCAGAGCTTTCATTTACCATGGAGCGAACAATGGATTTGCTTGCAAAGAAACTTGGAATCGATCCTGTTGAGTTACGGCTTAAAAACGGTATTAGACCGGGTGATACGACTCCAACCGGTGTTCTCTTGAATCACAGCAATGTTGGAAATGTTACAAAATGCTTGAAACGTGCTGCAGAGCTTATCGAGTGGCAAAAAGGGGAAGAGGCCGTTATCTCGGGCGACTTAGTACGTACAAAAGGAATTTGTTGTTTGTGGAAAACATCGAGTACACCGCCAAATGCTGGTTCAGGAGCAGTACTTACTTTCAATGAGGACGGAAGCGTCAATTTGAACTGCGCAGCCGTTGAACTCGGGCAAGGCGCGAAGACCGTACTGGCGCAAATTCTCGCAGAGAAATTAAAGATGAAGATGGAGCAAATCCACGTAACGATTGATGTAAATACCCAATACGACCCACATCAATGGAAGACTGTTGCGAGCAGTACTACGTTTTTGGGGGGGAGAGCAGTTCTGGCTGCAGCCGATGACGTGATAAGGCAACTTAAACGTACGGGTGCCATTGCTCTTCAATGTTTGCCTGATGATCTTGATGTTGGAAATGGCCGCGTCTATTTGAAGGATGCACCTGAGTTCGGAATTGAAATCAAGGATATTGTATTTGGTTATGAATACACGAACGGCCATTCTGTCGAAGGGCAAATCATTGGCAGGGGTGCGTACGTTGTTAGACACTTAACGCCTCTGAATAGAGAAACCGGGTTTGGGAAACCTGGCCCCCAGTGGACAGTCGGGGCACAAGCAGTCGAGGTAGAATTTAATAAGCGAGATTGTTCTTACCGAATTTTAAAAGCGGTTACCGTTCTTGATGCGGGTAAAGTGATAAACCCGGTACTAGCAAAGGGACAGATGCAAGGCGGTATGTTTTTGGGACTGAGTTGGGCGACGAGAGAAGCTTTCATGTTTGACGAACAAGGCAGAATTCAGAACCCAGATTTTCGAACTTATCGAATGATGCGGTTTGGTGAACAGCCGGAATACCTGGTTGATTTTGTAGAGACGCCGCTGATTGATGGACCATATGGTGCGCGGGGGATTGGTGAATATGGGGTAATCGGCATGCCCGGGGCCCTTGGAAACAGCTTGTCAAAGGCAGCATGTGTAGAACTGAATGAGTTCCCCTATACTCCCGAGCGGATTTGGCAGACGAGGGGGAGAACAAATGATAGGGTTTGATTTTTCATATTATCGTCCAGAAAATGTGAACGAAGCGGTAAGTTTATTTCAGCAAATTAAGAATTTAGGTAAAAGGCCAATGTATTTTTCTGGAGGAACTGAAATTATTACAAAGTCGCGTGCTGCAGACCTCGTATTGGATGCAGTTATTGACATAAAAGATATTCTTGAATGTAATCTATGTCATTTTGAAGGTGAAGAGCTTGTCATCGGGTCTGGCGTAACATTAACGAAAGCAGCCGAAGCGAACTTGTTTCCACTGTTAACTAGTGTCGCGACAGGGGTTGCTGACCACACATCTCGGAATAAAATTACAATTGGCGGTAACCTTTGCTCAGAGCTCATATTTAAGGAAGTTGTGCTTCCATTCTTGCTCTCAGAGAGCGATATCGTTATAGCAGGTACAAATGGATTGCGCCGCTTGCCAATTATGGATTTGTTTACACAAAGTTTACAGCTTCAAGATGGAGAACTGTTGGTGCAATTACGGACGATAAAGCATTATACCGAAATACCGTATTTCCATCTAAAAAGGACAAAACAAACGAAAATTGATTATCCGCTCTTTACTATCGCCATGATGAAAGCAGCACAAAATATGCGATTAGCGTGCAGCGGACTCCACGCATTTCCGTTTCGTTCACTTGAAGTTGAAAAGATGCTGAATAATAACACACTGTCAATTACTGAGCGTGTTCATCAAGCTGTGAGTCATTTAGAAAATGGCGTCATCGACGATATACAAGGTTCTGCTGAATATCGCAAGTTTCTTTTTACGGAAGGGTTGACTGATGCTCTGGTGCAAATGGAGGCAAGTTCTGATGATATCCGTTGAGAAAGGGAAGTCCTTTGTAGAACTTAATATAAATGGGTATATTCAACAAGTTGGCATTCGTCCTGCTGATACGCTTCTTTACATTCTTAGAAATGAGTTAGGACTTTTTGGGGCAAAACCTGGTTGTCAAACGGGAGATTGTGGAACCTGTACGGTTTTAGTTGACGGATGGCCCATTCATTCCTGTATTATGCTCGCAGCAGAGGCAATTGGTCACAAAGTAACAACGATAGAAGCACTAACAAATACCCCTATTCAGCAAGCGTTTACTCTCCATCACGCACTTCAATGTGGATATTGTACTCCTGGTTTCATTTTAAACGGATATGCGCTTACAACGATTCACCCGGATGCGAATGATGATACAATACGCGAATGGATGGCATCAAACCTGTGCCGATGCACTGGATACCAAGAAATTGAAGCTTCGATGAAATCTGTACTTAGCACTGCAAAGAAGGCAGCAAATCAAGCTTAAAGGGCCTAACTGACAGGCTCTTTTTTTTTGAGGTTATTATCAAATTCCGTGCTAAACTCCCGCATCATCTGAATTGCGTCATTGTATACGGATAGTGTGAATGTATAGAATCTAACGTCTTTAGGCAGTGCCATTTCAATTTCATTGTTATTTTCATAGCTGCTATCCATTTTACGTCTTGCCTGCTCAGTGTCACCTACTTTGCGATTTTGAATGATATCTCCGATATACCGCATTCTATCTGCCCACGGTTCGTAAAACTCGCGTAAAAATCGCTCGCTCTGAGACCAATGGTGGAAAGTACGCACAATGCCTACCAAGTGGTTATATGCTCGTTCTGTAAGCAGAAGTTTTTCTCGTATATCATGTAGTCTCTTTCTGTTCTTTTGTTTAAATGGATTATATTTAAGGCTATCATCGGCTTGTTCAGCTTTCGTTATGGTATCATGCAGTTGCTTCAGAAATCCGCGTGTGTCTTCCCGAAGCTTCTCTCCTTCAGTTCTTGGACAGTCGTGGTCAATCCATTCTGCTGTTCGGTAGAAACACTTAGCAAGATTTCTATTCAGCGTATTGTACGCCTCTTTCGCATCGCGTGTTAAGTCTGGCGGAAAGACAAGCATATTGATAAGCACTGCAATGGAAGCACCAATGATAGTTTCGAAAACGCGATCGAATGCATAGCTATGGGATTTTACTTCAAAAAGGAGTACCATCATTGCGCTGATTCCAACTTGATAAACAGCAGACTCTCCAAGACCGAGCAACCTCGCTAGCAGAGTGCCGATTAAAACAATAAGGCCTATGCTCCATCCATGTTCACCAATAGTACCAGCTATAAATGCAGTTAAAAGGACACCGACAACTGTACCGACAATCCGGTTATATCCACTTTTTATCGACTTATTAATAGTGATTTGTACACACAGTATTGCAGCAAGAGGAGCAAAATAAGGGTGCTTTGTACCGGTAAGTTGTGCGATTTCAAATGATAGCCCTGCAGCAATTGCAGTTTTCCATACGTTCGCATATTGGAAAATAAGCGTTATGAATCGAGAACCCATTCGTTGACACTCCTCGTTGTAACGATTTAAATATTGTTTGCAAATTGTTAGGCTCCATACGGTTTTGCACTTGAATTTCATACATTTCACTGTCAGTGGTATGCTGTGACAGTACTTAGAAATTTTTAGGAAAGGAAGTAATTGAATGGAGAGCTTTCATGACAATTTGGAAAAGTATGCTGAATTGACTATTAAACTTGGTGTGAATGTTCAACCAGAACAGACACTATATGTTCGTGCACCAATTGAAAGTGTTGAATTTGTACGGAGAGTTGTCAGGGTTGCCTATAAGTCCGGCGCAAAGCACGTGTATGTAGAGTGGAGCGACGATGAGGTGAATCGTCTTACATATGAGATGCAGCCTATGGAGGGATTAAAGGAATTCCCCGATTGGAAAGTTCGGACGATGGAGGAACTGGCAAACAAAGGAGCAGCATTTCTTACTATTTATGCCCCAAATCCAGATTTATTAAAAGAAATTGATGCAGACCGGATTTCGACTGCTAACAGGGTAAGAGCTGTTGCTCTAGAGAAATTTAGTGACGACATGATGGCAGACAAGGTAAGTTGGTGCCTTGTGTCCGTGCCTACGGAAGGTTGGGCCAAAAAAGTTTTTCCGAATTTATCCCGAAACGAACAAATCGAGAAATTATGGGATGCAATTTTCAAAGCTACCCGGATCTATTCAGAAGACCCCATTGCGGCGTGGAATAAACATGTGGACAATTTACGGAATAGAGTACAATTCCTAAATGAAAAGAAATTTAAAAAGCTTCACTACAAAGCAGAAGGAACAGATTTGTCAATTGAATTGCCAGAAGGACATCTTTGGGCAGGAGGCGGTGCTAAAACCCAAAATGGAATACCATTTATGCCCAACATGCCAACGGAAGAGGTGTTTACGATGCCGCATCGGAGCGGCGTAAACGGTGTAGTAACGAGTACCAAGCCACTAAATTATAGTGGAAAATATATTGAAAATATATCCCTTCGTTTCGAGAGTGGAAGAATTGTTGACGTAAAGGCAGATACAGAGCTTGAAACATTAAAAAAACTTATTGAAACTGATGATGGGTCCCATTATTTGGGCGAGGTTGCACTCGTTCCATTTGATTCACCTATTTCCAATTCAAATATTATTTTTGCAAATACATTATTTGATGAAAATGCATCATGCCATCTCGCAATCGGTGCGGCTTATCCAACTTGTCTGATTGGCGGAACAGAAATGAGTCGTGAAGAATTAGACAAAAAAGGTGTAAATAATAGTCTTATGCATGTTGATTTTATGATTGGATCAGCCGATATGGATATTGACGGAGAACGAGCTGACGGAACACGAATCCCGCTGTTTCGTCACGGAAACTGGGCAGAATAGTCGTATTCTCATCAAAGCTGGCAGTCAACTTGGACTGCCAGCTCTAAGCTTTTATATATTTGTATAT
>JAKADF010000020.1:0-11351 GCA_021820805.1 Bacillota bacterium | reverse complement strand
CTACAATGGACTCTATTTCGTGGATTGCCTCCAACGGTAGAGTTTTAATTCTTTCTCCGAGTCGTACAGCCATAGCAAGGTCAGAAGAACTTATTTGTCCAGCCACTAAATTCATTTGCCTTCTCTTACGATTCACCTCGTTGGCAGTTACGCCATAAAGGGATGCAATCTCTGCGTCACTTTTACCTTCATCAACAGAAAGCCGCCTCAGTTGTTCACGTGAGATAAGATTAAATGTCTGGGGTGAGTTTCCAGTGGGACCTGTATGTAACCATTCCATTTACTAAGTACCTCCTTCAAACGGATCCAACTGTAGTATGTGTTTAATGTGCTTTGTGTATGTTTGGTTTACTTGTGAAAATGAATGGTGAATTCTGTTTACATGATTACAGCGTGCCGCGGGAAGTGTACACAGTAATTAGATTCAGAAGACGCAGGAGGTGGCTTTGCTTGGAAGAACATAAGTTAGCAGGCGAAAAACGGCAAAAATACGAGCATACGAAAGAATCAAAACGAATACCGGGAGAGCCGTATCGATATTTTAATGCAACGGAATTAGCGAAACTCGACAAACAAGCAATGGAAAAAGTGGAAGTACATGGAGATGGCCAGATGGGAATTCCGGTACGCACTGCTAAGCCAGAGGATGCAGAGCGAATTGGTGATAAACCCAAACCATCTCCACTCATTTGAGTGTTAAAAATATTTTCCATTCATACCGCCCGAAACGGGCGGATTTTTGTTTTACTCTAAGTATGGTACTATGAGTCGAATATCGTTGTTCACATGTAAGATGTAGGTGAGAGGATATTGAGTTCTTTGTTTCGGGAAATATATAAAAGGCTTATGACCTGGCATACTCTCTTGTTTGTTTTAATTGGTGCGGCAGTACTTGTTTTTCTATTTTATTTAGATCGTCATAATCGCATGTCGCATCTCATTCAGTCATTTGGAATTCTTGGTACAATTATTGCGATACTTGTGATGACCGTCCTTTGTATGACGCCTATTCCGTCTGAGGGGCTTCTTATCATGTATCTTCGAATTTACGGAGCTGGCTTTGGTATTTTCTATTCATGGTTAGGTTCTACACTAAGCACTGTGATAATTTACTTGATTGCAAAGTATTACGGCCGCCCATTATTGCAAAAAGTTGTATCTGATGAGCGATATGAGCAGATTAACCGCTTTGTGAGCGGACATGGAAGTATTGGGTTATTGGCAGCTAGGCTTCTTCCAATACCGGCATTTGTCGTTAACTATGCTGCAGGTTTAATTCCTGTTGTCCGTTTCTGGTCTTACTTATGGACTGGTGTGGTTTCTATAATGCCTTATTACTTAGGTGTTGCATTTCTGTATGAAGGTGTACTGTCTAATCGATTATGGTTATTTGTCGGTGTGATTCCACTTTTTATTGTTGGGGTTGCCAGTTTTATTGTTCGTCGGCTCGGGAGTCGAAATGTTAAGGATTTGCATAAATGATTAGTATGATAATAGCCATTTTGATGGTTACCTTTTTTTCTGTTGTTCCGATTCCTGCAGAAGTAGTGATGTTCAAAAATATTTATACATACGGTATTTTTATTGGAACAATACTAAATTGGCTAGGCGCAATTATCGGTGCACAAATTTTGTTTCTATTAACCAGGTGGGTTCGTGTTTCGTTTATTCATGTTTCAGAAGATGCCTTTGGATATCGACTTATTGCTCGCGCAGAGAGTAAGGCTCGGCGAGTTTTTGTTTTACTTCTTGCTCGAATCCTTCCAGTTCCAGCAAAAGTAGTTGATATTTCTGCCGGTTTGATTCGTTCGATATCATGGTGGGAATTTACGTGGACCACTTCGGTTGGAATGATTCCATACCAATTATTTATGGTACTTGTTTATCATGGATGGAAAACACATTCTGTTTATGCAATTATTGCCGTATCAATTGTTGTTGTATTGTGTCTTATTTTCTTTCTTCGAACAAAAAGACAATAAAGTTGAAGATAGAATGGTTCAGTTGCTAAAATGAAGTGAACATGTCCAGAGGGGATGACAAACCTACAAATGGATTCCGAGACTCGAGATAGTAAAATGCGTCAATTAGATGATTTATTTATTCGGCTGCAGCACGTAAAAAGTGGACAAACAACAGCAAAGAAATTCGGGTTAACGCCAACGCAAGCATTTATTTTATGGTATCTCAAACGTAATGGCCAAACAAAGGCATCTGATTTAGCGAAAGTAGCTGGTTTAAGTCCTGGAGCTGTAACACAAGTATGTGATGAATTGGTTCGGGAAGAGCTTGTACTGCGAACGAGATCGAGTGATGATAGACGTGTAGTAAATATCGAAATTGCTGATGGCGGCATGATGTTGATTTCTAAGATGCAAAATGAGCGTACGAAGGTAATGCGTATGATAATGGAAGAACTGAGCCCGCAAGAAGCAGATGTCTGTTTGGATGTTATGGAACGCGTTGTAAACTTCTTGGAAAAAAGAGCTGAAAACTGATGTAACCTGGGCAATTATCCTAGCATAAAAGCCTTATTAAGAATCAGACTATTGTCCGTGCAACTGAAAATGTTGAAAGGTGTGGGGGCCTATCCACATGGCTATTGTGTTAGATCGAGATGGAGTTATTAATGACCATCGACGGTTTGTCAATGGACCAGAGGATTTCTATTTATATCCATATGCAGCAAGGGCAATTCGCATGTTAAATGAGAGTGGATTACCAGTTTATGTGGCGACGAATCAGGGCGGAGTTGGTTTAGGATACACGACTTTGGAGTCACTCTCTGAAATACACGAAAAAATGAATATTCTTCTTGAAATGCAAGGCGCGAAAATCGATGATATCGCATATTGTCCTCACCGTCCAGATGAAGGTTGCAGTTGCCGGAAACCAAAGCCAGGCATGCTGATAGATCTGCAAAAAAAACACAATTTTGATTTTGGATGCAGCTTCATGGTAGGCGACCGCGAAACTGACATTGAAGCTGGCAAGCAGATTGGTATGAAGACGATTTTAATTGGAACAGACAAAGCGAATACCAAGGCAGATTATCGTGCAAAAGATTTATTAGAAGCTGCAGAGTATATTCTTCAAGCGGAAAATTCATGCGCAACAGAGTAGGAACACAGATACGTCTTTAATCTGAGATGACAGTGAGGAGGGGCATGTTCCCTCCTTTTTGTGGTACAATTCTCCTGCGTAGTAAGAGGGGAGGCCGTTTATCGTGCAATTAAGCATAATCATACCGACTTTCAATGAGCGAGAAAATGTTGAACCTATTGTTAAAAGAATTTCCTCGTCTCTTAAAATGGTTTTAGAGTATGAGATATGGTTTATTGATGATAGTACGGATGATACTCCTAGCGTCCTCGAACGGATTTGCGCCTGTAATCAGCATGTTCATTTCATACATCGTTCGCACTCTGGCGGATTAGCGAGCGCAGTGGTAGATGGTATTGGGCTTTCCAAGGGTAAATACGTTATTGTAATGGATGGAGATTTACAGCATCCGCCTGAGTTGCTCCCAGTTTTACTTCAAAGGCTGGAAGAAGGCATTGATATTGTTATTCCGAGCCGATTTGTAGATGGTGGATCCGATGGCGGACTTGGATTGTTTCGAAAATGGGTATCGTGGACTGCACGTATGTTTGGTCAAATTGCTTTGAGGAAACTTCGAAAAATTTCGGATTGTACGGGAGGATATTTTGGTTTTCATCGGTCTGTAATTGATGGTGTAAAACTAAGCCCGATTGGTTGGAAAATTTTAATTGAAATTTTGGTCAAAGGAAATTATCAAACGGTTCACGAGGTACCATATGCCTTTCAGGCTCGTGATGCTGGCATGTCTAAAATGACTTTGCGAGAACAATTCAATTACATTCATCATATTTTCAAACTTGTTTTGCAAAGTGATGAAGACAGACGTTTTTTTTCGTTCTGCTTAGTTGGATTAAGCGGAGTTATCGTCAATGTTGCTGCTTTGTCACTCTTTATATATCTGCTTCACGTGCGAGAAGTCCCTGCGTCTATATTGGCGAGCTTTATTGCTATGGTAAGCAACTTTATCTGGAATGACAGGATAACCTGGCGAGACAGAAGTACTAAAAACTATACGACAGTTGTCCGTTTACCCATGTTTGTCCTTATTTCAGTTGTTGGTATTACACTTACGACACTTATAATGGACGGTCTTCATAGGTTAAATATTCCAGTTTTAATTGGCCAATGTGTCGGTATCTTTGTTGCCACATTTTGGAGTTATCATGCGAACAATCGCTTTACATGGAAGGGTGCAGCAAGAAGAAAGCAGCGACTGCAGCCGATTATTGTAACAAAAGAATCGAAAAGACTTAAGACCAATGGACAAGTTTAAGTCTTCTTTGAATTTATTTTGCTTTCATCTGACGGCACAATCCAAGACTGAGTATCTTGCGGATCCTGAACTGGGTTCTTTTGAACTACACCATTACAAAAAAACTGTCTGGCTACATATCGCGCCTGCGCAGGATTCACTACCCAATAGCTCAAATCGGATGTATCCCCAGGCACCGGATCGTGAAATGACCCTGGGAGCGTTTCGTGAACAATAGTATAGGTTCGCATCTTTCCTGCTTCACGGATAGCATGCGGAATGTCCGAAATTGCAATATCAGTATCAACAGAGTTCCATAATTGTTTTGCAATGCTAGGGAGAAAACGAATGCTTTGCGGAGATAATAATTTGTTTGACAAGGCAGATAAAAAAATCTGTTGGCGATTTGTTCTTCCAATATCGCCTAGTGCGTCCTTACGATATCTGACAAATGCAAGAGCCTGTTCCCCATTTAAGGTTTGTTTCCCTTTATTTAAATGAATAATTCCATATTTCTTGTCGCCGGTAACATAATACATACGCTTTGGTACGTCTAACTCGATACCATGAATTGTATTTATAATGTTCACCAGACCATCAAAACGAGTAATCGCATAATGGTCTATCGGCATCCCTAACAGGTTTTCGGTAAGGCTCATGGTAAGTTCAGGCCCGCCGATTTGCAGGGATTGATTAATTTTGTGATACTTCCCATCTGGAAAAGAAACTTGTGTATCCCTGGGTATAGACATAAGTTCAATCCGTTGGTTTGATTCATCTACACTTGCGACTACGATTACATCAGCATTTCCAACGTTGTCTTCAGGGCGCATATCAGTACCGATAAGTAATGTTGTAAATCGTCCTCTAGTTGATTCGAATGGTTTGTGATGAGACTTATGTGTTTGGTTTTGATGCAGCATAGTTAAATTTGTTTTTACGTAAGGAGTTCCTTTCCACAAAGCTGCAGCCACTACGGTAAGCATCAAAGCAGCACCGAACACTTTTCGTATCGGTTTCCTTGGATGCACGTTTTTAGTTTTGATGCGGTGGTCAGGCATACTATCCCTCCTGACGAGATACATTGGGTGTCATCGAGTGTACTGATATAGATTGCCCAACTTATTGCCACAAATACTTGCGGAATTTCAAAGATTGTTGCAAAATACTAAATACACATTCTATGAGTAACCTGTGAAATATCCCGAAAGATGCGGAGGGATAGCGGTGGCAAAGAACGCGGATTCACAGTACTTGGACGCCGACAGACCAGGTTTCACATCTTCAGCGAACTATCGCCGTCTCGTTAGAGATCGGATACCAGAGATTATTGAGGCGATGGGGAATATCGCTGTCTGGCATGAGCTCACCGATGATGAAAGTTATGGGAAAGCTTTGCTTTCCGAAATCATACGCACAAGTGGGCGGTTTGCCGAATCTGAAAGCCTGGAGACGTTGTCGGATTTATTAGAAGCGATTGATGCATGGCTTTCAGTTCAAGGATTGACGATGGAAGAAGTAAGACATGCTAGAGAGGAAAAGCGAAAAAGGTGCGGCGGTTTTGAAAGACGGATGTTTTTAGAATATGTCGCCCCTGGATCTGATGCAACAAAGAAGGCTTTAGTCAAGCGTGAGTGCTAGAAAAATAATGATCATAACCAGAATGCAGGGTCATTGGCCTAAACCCGAACTTAGGAATATGCCAATGACCCTTTCCTTTTATTCCTTTAATTTTGGCCAATAATCTCGTTGCAGCTGATGCAAATATATCTATAAACTGTTTTCATGGTTTGTGCTGAAACTGGTAATTTATCCTCGACTACAACAGTAGAATCCAGTTCAACCAGTTTTTCCTCCCGAAATAATTTATTGCCGCATTTTGGGCATTCAACTGAGTGAGGGTGACGAGACATAAAATGTTTCCACTCCATTCTTTGATGGCTCATTTTGGACCGAACCGAATATGTACGTGATTATTATACAGAAACCTTTATTCTCGAGACAACTTTTTGAGTTTTGACCAGTCCTTGTACAAACTCTATAATAGGCATGGTTCAAATCGTATTTTATCCCTCTTTGTGAGTTTTAGGAGGCAACTTTATGGATTATGGATTTCCAGACTGGATGTTGGCTGCAATTGCAATTGCTGCCTGGGAACTGACTGCTTACTTGTCACATCAATTTCACCTGACTAATGCAAAATTTGTTGGATATGGTGTAATTGGCATATGTGCTCTCATTTTAATTTTTAGGTATATCATGCGATGGTTAAAGCGGCCAAAAGATAAAGAAGAGCCAGATCCAGATGAATGGAAAAACTATTGATTATGGAACTGGCATCTTTAAAGCACCTGCTTAGCACTACAATATACTTTTTTTAATTGTTGGCAGGTGTCATTTCTCCGCCAAGCCATTCTCCGTTCCATGTACGTACCCGGCCGTATTTTTCTGGTCTTTCTAAACCAAGTGAATTGGCGATGTCGGGATGGATAAGAGATACAAGTTGTAATAAGCCGTCTATTAGGCGTACAGATGGCCTGCAGTAAAGCCCTTCCGATAAAATAAATAAGCGGTCAGCGGCAAATGCCTGGCGGCCTAACCATCCAGGTCTTTGTTTAATTTTTTGTACAGGAACCTTACTTTGGGGTATGCCTGTCCAAACAGCAAAAAAGTAATCTGGATTTCTTCGCAGCACTTCTGTCCAATCACCCTTATATTTATCGTCATCAATATCAGCGAATAGGTTTTCTGCACCTGCAAGTTCACTTATCTCTGTTAACCAGTTCCGACGAGCTGGCGAAAAGATTGGATTTGCCCACCATTCAAAGTACAACTTAGGTTTATATGCACACGACTTTGTTGCTTGTCGTATTGTTGACACTTGCTTTTCGTAGCCTTTAATTTTTTGTTCAATATCATCAATTGGGGCGAAATCTTGACAATGCTTAGCGACAGTTCTCATATCGTCAAAAATTTCATCTAATCGGTGTGGAGACAATACAATATATTTTAGTCCAGTATTTTTTAATTGTTCTACGACACGTTCCATTCCTGGAACTGATAGTGACGCAAGTGTCAGGTCAGGCTGTAATGAAAGAAGCTTCTCCATGTTGATATGTAGGTCAGGACCTAGTCTAGGCAGACGGGATAGTTGTTTTTGAGGATAATCGGAATAGTTATCGACACCAACTAAGTTAGGGATAAGCCCAAGTGCATCGATGAGTTCAGTATTGCTCGGGCATAAAGAAGCAATTCGAAATGGTTTTTTCATAAGAACCTCCTAATATGGAGCTTTCAGCAGTAAATTATTTTGTTGTGTTATCTTGAATATAACATAAGGTTCCTATGGAGAAATTAAGAGTGCATGTGTTTTTGGATATGGGGGTTAAGATTTTTGAAGAAAATATTTGTGCCAATTATGGCTTGCTTGATAATTGTAAGTGTCATTGCAAAGTATGTTCATGTGTCTCTCACGGCACAGTTCATTTTATCTTGTCTTGCGATTGTACCTCTTGCGGGACTTATGGGCAGATCAACTGAAGCAATTGCCGCGTACGCCGGGCCAAGAATAGGAGGACTCATATCCGCATCCTTCGGTAATGCAGTGGAACTCATTATAGGTATTTTTGCGCTCAAAGCTGGATTGCTTACACTGGTAAAAGCATCGATTACAGGTTCAATTTTAGGCAATCTTTTATTTGTCCTAGGGGTCAGTTTTATTGTTGGCGGCATCCGACATCCAATTCAACGATTTAATATTCGGGCCGCACGCAACCAAGGGTCCATGCTCATTTTAGGCGTAGTTATTGCCTTCGTGCTGCCAGAGGTTTTTTCTTCACAAGGGTCACATGTAAGTCTTGTTTTATCTAGTGTCGTCGCATTTGTATCTTTTTTGCTTTACATATCCGGTCTGTTGTTTACTCTTATTACGCATCAAGATATTTTTGACAATATGGACAAAAGTGCATCTGATGAAGAAGGTATCCCTTGGCGGCCGCGGACTGCGTCAATCATACTTTTGTTTTCAACAGTTCTTGTCAGCTTAGAAAGTGATTGGTTGGTTGAAAGCGTAAGGGACATTGCGACTCGGCTCGGCTGGAGCGAGGCGTTTATCGGCATTGTAGTTGTTGCAATCGTTGGAAATGCTGCGGAGCATGCATCTGCTGTGTGGATGGCTTGGAAAGACAGAATGGACCTGTCCTTAGAAATTGCAATTGGCAGTAGCTTGCAAGTTGCTATGTTTATTGCGCCGATCCTATTCTTTGTCAGTCTGAGTTTTAAAAATCCAATGCCTTTATTGTTCTCTTGGCCTGAACTTGCAAGTATGTTTTTTGCAGTCCTGCTTGTCGTCGTGCTTATGCTGGACGGGGAGTCGAATTGGCTGGAAGGTGCAATGGCAGTTGGCGCGTATATTGTAATGGCTGTAGGATTTTATACACTCCCGGCACTATAACATGTCTTTGAAGAGGTGGGCATCATGTTTCGCCAAATTGCACAGCACTTCGGAATTGGACTTGCCACTGTTTTACCATTTGCGTTTGTAATTTGGGTTGTCATATTTGTTTTTGACCAGGTCGATGGATTATTTGGGCAATATGTAGACCGAATCCAAGGTGTGTACATCCCAGGAGTTGGCTTTTTACTCGTTGTTATCGGAATAACATTTGTTGGAGCACTGACTCGTAATTACGTCAGCCGGAAGGTTCTTCAATGGATAGAAGGTATTTTCACCCATACACCATTTATAAAAACTCTATATACAACTGTAAAAGAATTGATAAGCAATATAATGTCCAGACATCGTGGATTTCAGCGTGCAGTCCTTGTAAAATGGCCTGACGAACGAGCGTTAGTAGTAGGGTTTGTAACAAATGAACATTTGCCAGAAGAAGTAGATCCGGCAGGAGAGTTCATTTCAGTTTTCTTGCCAAATACATTTCAGTTAGCTGGAATCACAGTTATAGTAAGTAAAGAGCGAGTCGAACCATGCTCTTGGAGTGTTGAAGAGGCGCTGAAATTTGCAGTGTCGGCTGGACTTGGCCGAGCCATGGAATCTTCGAAACCTAACGAAATTCCATGACTCGTTTCGCCCGAACCATCAGTCACGGCGGATTGGTTCATAACCCTTGCTTCGAAGTGTTTTATATATCGTTTCAATATGGTTGTGATCTTTTGTTTCAAGATCAATTTCAATTTCAGTTTGCCCGAGCAAGATTTTTGAGCCTAAGCGACGATGAGATACAGTAAGAACATTTGCACCGAGTGCTGCAAAGATGTCTAAAATAGACCGGAGAGCCCCTGGACGATCCGATACAGTTACGGCAAGTCGCAAATAACGTCCGGATTCAATAAGGCCGTGTTCGATTATTCGGGAGAGAACTGTTACATCTACGTTTCCGCCAGATAAAACGAGGACAACATTTCCAAGATTATCTGGGATCTTTTTATAAAGTACAGCTGCAAGTGTTGCCGCACCAGAACCCTCTACGACAAGCTTGCTTCTTTCCATTAACAGCACCATTGCACGGGAGATCTCTTCTTCCTCGACAGTAATAACGTCGTCGATGTATTGAAGAGCCAAATTGTATGTCAACTGTCCAGGCTTTCCGACTGCAATGCCGTCAGCAATTGTAGGTGTTGGAATAACGCCTTCTAGATGGCCGACATCGAGGGAATAACGGAAACAAGCTGAAGCCGAAGCCTCAATACCATAGATTTTGACGTCCGGGCGCAGAGATTTAACCGCAATTGCAATACCGCCAGCAAGCCCGCCGCCGCCCATGGGTACAAGGATTGCATTCACATTTGGCATTTGTTCCAAAATTTCGAGTCCAATTGTGCCTTGACCTGCTACAATGTACGGATCGTCAAACGCATGAACATAAGTGAGTGAATATTTGTCTTTTAGTTCTAATGCATGAGCATATGCTTCATCATAAGTTGAACCATGAAGGACAACTTTCGCACCATAACCCTGTGTCGCAGCCACTTTAGCAAGACTTGCACTTTCTGGCATGACGATTGTGCACGGCGCACCATGATATCTAGCAGCGTATGCGACTCCTTGAGCATGGTTACCCGCTGATGCTGCGATAACGCCTCGGTTTCTTTCTTCTTCACTTAAATTTGCAATCTTATTGAAAGCGCCTCGCAATTTAAATGAGCCGGTTTTTTGCAGGTTTTCAAGTTTTAAATAGATTTGATTACTCGTTAACGCCGAAAAAGTTGCTGAGGCGTCGAGCGGGGTTTCTTGAGTGATTCCTTGCAAGCGTTTTCTTGCAAGTTTTATATCTTCTAATGTTGGTTGTGTATGGTTGATTGTGGAATCCACACAACTTCCCCCTTATTCATAACAAATTTACACATAAAAATACGCCTGGCGGATGGTTCAAGACTCAGGCGCTGTGATAAAATGGTCTATATTTCTACCAAACGTATTGTAACAGAGTTGTCAACTAAATGGTACTGGGGGGTGTCTAGCATTTCCGGAATAGAAGAGCAAGTGCGTACAGGTATTGGGGCAATACATCCGTATGTACCAGGAATTACGGATGACGAAATTAAAAAAATGTACGGCTTACGCCGCGTTGTGAAACTAAATGCAAATGAGAATGCACTTGGCCCTTCACCGCTAGCCGTTCGAGCAATCGAAAATGAGATGCAATTGTTACACTTATATCCAGACGGATCGAGTGAATTATTGCGCCAAGCCGTTGCTCGTTTTCACGACGTGTTGCCAGATCAAGTGATGGTTGGTAATGGTTCAGATGATCTTATTAAATTGTTGTCTGAAACATTTCTGGATGATGGTGATGAAGTTATTGTCCCTCATCCGTCGTTTTCCCAGTACAGTTTTGGTGCTGCAATTATGAGAGCAAAAATAAAAGCGGTCGACTTGAATCCAGATTTTACTTACAATGTTGAGGCTATTGCCAAAGAAGCAACGGATAAAACAAAACTACTCTACTTGTGTTCACCTAATAACCCAACGGGGACT
>JAKADF010000466.1 GCA_021820805.1 Bacillota bacterium | reverse complement strand
AGAACAAAGGGGGGAATTAGTGTGCAGCGAAAAATAGGCCAATCGTTGCAAAGAACAGAAGATTCTCGGTTAGTAACCGGTCAAGGGTCCTATATAGGGGATATGAATCCACTACCTAACCTTTATGAGATAGCGATTTTGCGCAGCCCCTATGCTCATGCAAAGATTAAGGCGATTCACATTGACGAGGCACTGCAGTCGCCAGGAGTCAAGGGAATTGTTACTGGTCAGGATATCGCAAAAATATCGCGTCCTTTTCCGGTAGGTGTAAATACAAAAGCAGAATATTACAGCATGGCAATTGATAAAGTCCGATACGTGGGAGAACCAGTCGTAATTGTTGTTGCCAAAGATCGTTATTTAGCAGAGGATGCACTCGACTTGATTCATGTGGAATATGAGGTGTTGGGCTCTGTAGTTGATATAGAGGCAGCGCTGGAAGCTGATGCTCCGATACTTCATGAACAGGTTGAGTCCAATATTGCGAACCATCGAACGTTTTGTTATGGCGATCCCGATAGTGCGTTTCGCTCTGCAGATGTGATTGTTAAGCACAAATTTCATTTTCAGAAGTTTAGCACAACGCCAATTGAGACGTATGGTGTAATTTCGAATTACGAAGCAAGTACAGACAGTTTTACAATTTGGTCGAATTTCCACGGCCCGTATACAATGCAATCTGTTATGGCTTCAGCACTCCGTGTTCCCAGTAATCATTTACGAATTATGATTCCAAAGGATATCGGGGGCAGTTTTGGTATTAAGTCTGGAGTTTATCCTTACATGGTATTGATGGGGTTGGTTTCAAAAGTGACCGGACTGTCCGTGAAATGGATTGAAGACAGACAAGAGAACTTAATGGCGAGTTCGAGCGGCACTGATAGAGTAACTTGGATTGAAGCAGCTGCCCGAAAAGACGGTGTTGTTACCGGACTGAGAATTAAAATGGTAGATAATGTTGGTGCCTATATCCGCGCCCCTGAACCAGCATGTCTCTACCGTACACATCCAACCACTACTGGCGCCTATCAGATTAAGAATTTAGGCATGGAAGCTATCGCGGTTATGACGAATAAAAGCCCAACCGGACTCATTCGAGGTTATGGAGGCCCACAGCACTATTTTCCGCTTGAAAGAATCATGGAAATGGTGGCTGAAAAGCTTAGCCTTGAACCGGATGAGGTTATTCGCAAAAACTTGATTCAAACAGAGGAATTCCCATATACAACAGCAACTGGCGGGATATATGACAGTGGGGATTACACTCGGGTATTTGAAAAGTTGCTCAAGGATATCGACTATAAGGAATTTCGGAAACAACAAGAAGTTGCCCGTCAAAACGGAAGATATCTTGGCATAGGTCTTTCATGCATCGTTGAACCGTCGGGATCGAATATGGGCTACATTACGCTTGCGTACTCCCCAGAAGAGCGTGAAAAGCAACTTCCAAAATCGGGGTGTGCAGAAGGCGCTACAGTATTGATTGACCCAATGGGGGGTATCAGTGTCAGGATTAGCACGGTACCGACAGGGCAAGGTCACGAAACTGTCGCGGCTCAAATTGTCGGTGATGTACTTGACGTAGACCCTCTGAAGGTAAAAGTGATAGCTGAAGTCGATACATTAACGAGTCCATGGTCGGTTGCATCCGGGAGTTATTCGAGCCGTTTTGCACCTATCGGATCAAGCGCTATTTATTATGCGGCACAGAAAGTCCGAACAAAATTATTGAAAATCGCTGCATATCAGTTAGGCGTTCCGGTTGAGGCTGTTGAGATGAATGAGGGAAAAGCGTACGTCAAAGAAAATCCGTCTCGAGAAATATCATTGAAACGCCTTGTTGGGAGTGCACACTGGAACCCAGAGAGTTTGCCACCAGATATGGAACCAGGTATTCATGAAACTTCTTTCTTTTCTCTGCAAAATGCGTTGTCTCCAGATAAAAATGATTTGGTTAACGGTTCTGGAACCTATGGATTTGTGGCCGATGCTGCGATTGTTGATGTGGATATTGAAACCGGAAAGGTCAATATTCTTGATTACGTTTCAGTTCATGATGCGGGAACGTTACTTAATCCAATGATTGCAAAGGGTCAAATTATGGGGGGACTTGCACACGGTATAGGTGCGACCCTTTATGAAGAATTATCTTATGACGACCAGGGGCAGTTCCTTTGCGGAACCTTTATGGACTATTTATGTCCAACTGCAGCAGAAATACCTCCTGTGACTGTTGACCACATTGAGACCCCGTCACCATTTACTCCTCTTGGGGCAAAAGGACTAGGAGAAGGAAATTTGATGAGTACACCGGCTGCTATCTCGAATGCAGTAGCGGATGCGCTGCGTCCATTTGGTGTCACAATCGATACGTTACCGCTCACGCCAAATCGAATTTGGTCACTTATCCATGAGTCGAAAAAAGACCTAGTTGAAATGGGGGAAAAATAGATTGAACGGAAATGGACAATTAAAGCTAAAAGAACCGGTTGCACTCGTATGGAGTAAATTAATGGACCCAAATGTGCTCACAGAGTGTATTGTAGGCTGCGAAAAGATGGAACTAATTGACACGAATAAATATCATGCAGGATTAGCAATCGGCATTGCAGCTGTTAAAGGTAAATATGATGCGAACATTGAACTCGCGGACATTGATGAGCCAAATGGTTACAAGTTGATTGTGCACGGCGAAGGCACACCTGGTTTTGTGGATGCTGAGGGAATTATCAAGCTGATTTCAGAACCAGACGGCGGAACAGTTTTGACTTACGACTATACGGCCGCTGCTGGCGGGAAAATCGCTGCGGTCGGGCAAAGAATGCTTGGCGGAGTTGCGAAATTAATCATTGGGGATTTCTTTAAACGATTAAAGAAGCAAATTGAAAAGAATAGCGAAACGGCGTAATTCAGTGTGTCAGGAAAGGAGGAGGATGTGAGTGAAACCTGCATCATTTGATTATTATAGGCCGGAGACCCTGTCAGAGGCACTAACAGTTCTAGATGAGTACGGAGACTCCGGGAAGGTTATTGCCGGTGGACAAAGCCTTATGCCAATTCTAAATATGCGTCTTTCAACTCCTGATAATCTGATAGACATCAATCGCCTGAAGGAGTTGGACTATATTCGCTATGAGGATGGCTGGTTAAAAATTGGTTCTTTGACACGGCAAAGCACAATTTTGGAATCCGCTTTAGTAAGCAAAAATGTTCCCTTGCTGAGTGAAGCAATTCCCTTTATTGGGCATACGCAGACTAGAAACCGAGGCACTATCGGTGGAAGTATTGTCCATGCTGATCCCACGGCAGAGCTGGCTGTTTCATGCCTTACCCTGGATGGTACAGCTGTCAT
>JAKADF010000465.1 GCA_021820805.1 Bacillota bacterium | reverse complement strand
TATACCGCAGTTGTCCACCTGTGAATATCATTTTTACTGTCAAAGATGAGTTAAATGCTTGGACGCACACACATGGCAGTCGGGATGCTCGGTGCAACTGCACTCGTGCCAGTTGTAATTCACGGGGGTATACATGCTGAATTGGTTCATCACTTATCGCTCGTCCGGTTAGAAGATGTTATTGCGGTAATCGCAGGTGGTGCGATCGGCGGATTGTTGCCTGACTTAGACCATCGGAATTCGCTTGCGGCAAGGCGGGTTGAGGTAATTGGTCAGGTTGTGATATTCGCAGCTCTACTCTATCTCGCTAGTTTCCTACACCTGCAGGGATTGTATATGGCTATAGGCGCTGTGGTTTCACTCTTTGCAGCACTTCTCTGTAAAGGTGAACTATCAAGGAAAGTCGCATTGTTCTTAATTGCTGCTGTGTGCCTCTACCTTGCATATACACACCACATGTCGTGGCTGTCTGGCATTCTGTTTGCAGTATGGGCCATTGGGGCGTTCTCCTTTGACCATCGCACATTCACACACAGCCTATTAGGGCTCACCACATTCGCAGTAGCAACGATAAGCACAATGGCAGCACATACGGAAGTTTTAGCTAGGTTCTTGCTGTTAGGTTACGTGCTTCACCTTGTGGCAGACAGTATTAGTGGTGGAATCCCGCTTCTCTGGCCGTTCATTCAGAATCGGCAAGGTGTACGCGTTGTAGTCACTGGCAGCGTCTTGGATAAAATGGTCGGGTTTATAGCAACACTTGGATTTCTTGTTCTTCTCATTGCCTAATTTAATAGAACTGGGGGCTGAGAATTTTGTTAGGTGCAAAAAATCAATCAGAACAAAGCACACTTAATCCACATAATTACAACCCACTTGGGGTTATGAAACACGGCTGCTATTATGTAACAGAGAATTTGGGCCTAAAAAACGATGGAAGTGAAGATGTTTTTAGTACGCTTCAAGAGGCAAAGTGCTCTGCCTTTATCATTTCAAAACACAGTCTAGCATTAATCCATGTGCTAGATAAAGATGGAAACTACATTTCTACTTTTGCGAGGGGCGTTGAAACATTAGCCTTTCAACAAACACTGGAGGGCATTAGGCAGTCCAAAATTGGCTCTGATAAGCTTGCAAGGAAATTTGGGAAAGCCGTGTGGGCATATATTTCGAAGGGATACCGCGAAGTTTACTTTGCAAGAAAGAAATTGTCACAGTTGAATCATATTAAACGTGAACAGATAGAAACGAAGCAAAAGGTATTAAGTGATATGGTTGCAAGACTGGAATTTATGTTTGTAGAAGATCAGGTTGCCTTTTCTCTGCTTTCATTCGATCATATAGACAAAATGAAATACAGATTTGGAGAGGTCGAAACACCAAAAGAATTATTTTATAGCCAGAAACAAATAAGCAGTATCCGGACAAGAGGATATATACAGACCGGGCAATACGCTTATCAGGAGGGATGGAACATAAGTGGTGGGAGAGAGCTTTTCTAAAAAAATAGCAGCCAAGATCGCGCCCATACTGGGCGTTTTTTGTTTAGGATGGAGTTAGTAGATTACTCTTGGAGGTGCAATTTTATGACCCCTTCAGCAGAAATAATTCGTACACTCACAGAAAGCGCGGTTGGCTATTCAATTGTCGGTATCATTTGTTTGTTTCTTTTCGACGTGGCCGGGAAAATCAATTTCCTTTGGCGATATGTATTTGGATTCGCTTGTTTTGTAGCATGGTGCTTTTTCTTAGGTAACGAGACTCAATTTGAATTGGCATTTAACATGATACAGCCCAATTTCCGTTTAGCAATAACGTCTATCTTTGTGGGCGCAGTACTTGTTTGGTATATTCTCATCCGCTATTACCTTATTGTTTCGCCGATTCTGTGGCGAATCTCAAGATGGCAATTGGAACATACGCTTCGCTGGCGGGACCAAAGTTACACATCCACGCTTGGTAAATGGGCAATAAATGAGCAATCAAAAATGCAGGATCGTATGTATGAGTTGGGTAAAAAAATCCCGTTTGTCGAATCCTACGCACAACGGAAGTATCCCGGAATGTACGGGGAATCAGGTGAGATACTACGGAGTGTTTCAAGTGGTCAGGGCTTGCCAAAATCAATGCGTCATAGTCCAGAAAGGATTTACGGGAAACCAATCCGGAACAATGCTCCACAAAGGCCCACGCAGGGACCAATAGACAGGGAAGAAAGCGACAACAGTCATATGAACGGCAAGGTGAAATGGACGGAGGTTGGGAAGCAATACAAGCGGAACAAAGGTGCCCTGAACCGCATTATTGGGATGGAGAAGGCCAAAACTGAAATTCGTGAAGCGATTGAAATTCCAATTGCGAGGCCGGATTTGGTGAAGAAATATGGCTATAAAAATGCAGGGGGTATGATCTTATATGGCCCCCCAGGCAACGGCAAGACTGAGCTTGCCCGTGCAGTTGCGGAATACCTTGGCCTTTACTTTATTGCTGTTAAGCCAAGCGATATCTATGGAACACTCGTTGGAGCTACAGAGCAGAATATCAGTAATCTTTTTGCAGAGGCACAACGTCATGCTCCTGCTGTTATCTTCATCGACGAGTTGGATGGCCTCGGTAAATCTCGCGATTCGCAATCTATGAACACAGAACGTAGCATGACGCAGTTTCTTTCAGAACTCGACGGCTTTAGTAAACGGGAAGGCGTCTTTGTAATAGGTGCGACAAACCGTCTGGAAGACTTGGATTCAGCTTTTATTCGACCAGGCCGATTTGATAAAAAGATTCTAGTGCCGAATCCGTCTTATGAGGATCGCTTGGAAATGTTTAATGACTGGACGATTAAACTAAGGCTCGCGGATGACGTGTACAGAATCGAAATTGCAAATGCCCTTGACGGTGCAAGTGGGGCAACCATACGGGGAATTACGGAACAAATGAAGAAACTTGCTATGCGAAAAGCCTTTGAACATAAAAAGGAAACCATCACGCGAGCGGAAGTATTCGGGATTATTAACGACATGGTAGGTGACTTACAATTTACAGACTAAGGGGAAATTCCCGGCCACTCTTTGGAGTGGCATTTTTTATGTCGGGGGCAAAAGAGGTTAATAAGAGGTTAATTTTAGAGCTTGAAAATATGCCACAGTTGTTGTAGGAGGTGAGACTAAATTGAGTGGCACCGATAGCGGCTTACAAGCACTCTCGCAAGCAGGGATACATCCTGCAAGTTTGGGTGGAATTCTTGGGAAGACGACACATGCGATCTCGACTGTCTATTCCGGGGTAACCACGTTTTCCATTTCATATGGCGCAATGTTTCTTGTCATTGCGGGGCTTACGTGGCTCATTGGGTGGAAATTCCGGATGCCGACTG
>JAKADF010000464.1 GCA_021820805.1 Bacillota bacterium | reverse complement strand
TTAAAACTACAAAATGATGTACGCTCCATCACATTACTTCGCATTCATTTAGAGGTAACAAATATTTATCCGTACGTAAATTTCATTTCAATCAGAAGGCATATATTGTAATTATTCATGGTCATTATTACTATCGATAATTTATGGTTATCACTACTAATACAAACATACGTCATCATGGTGTGAATTTGTAGATTAATATCTTCATGAGAATTTATACATAACTTGCTGTTGTTTTCCGTCAGATGAATTATACTGATTCTATCAATTATAACGGAGTGATAGAATGTTCTCAGTAGTTCGGTTGTCTGCACGTAACCAAATCACGCTTCCGCAAGATGTACGTGATGCCATCCAAAGTGAACCAGGAGACAGAATCGTTTTTCGTACAGACGAAAATGGACGTGTGTACGTAGACAGCTTGAAGGACGTAAATCCACAATCTGTGCGCGGCTTTCTCAAGAGAACGCCAATTGTTACAGACACGGAATCAGATCGAATGGACGGTGGAAACGTTGAAGCAGAGTAGATTCATCACCGCACCGATGATTACCAGCTTTCTGTTAGACATCACAAATTCAGATTGTCACGAACTATCGTCTTTGCTCGAGGAGAAACAAACTCTGCTTCACTTGCATCCTGTCACAGTGAGTGCGTGCTGTGACACACTCGAACATTTAGACGAGAGTTTATTGAGGCAGGACATATCGGACGGAATGATGCGGTTTGTCATGTTGGACGAGGTACATTGCATGGAGCACGAGAGTATCCTGAAAGCACTCGAAGTTTACGGGCAAATGGACGTGCCATTTTCAACTGCCTGGGTCAACGTCTTAACCGAGCAGTTAGGTGCTTCCAGTACGTACCCGGTGTCTAAAAGTGAGTTGGAAGACGCTCCCGTGACGAATCAATAGGTAGGTGGTTTTAGAATGAGCCAGCAAGTACAATTGCGGCCGCATCGCCCTCTGATAAGGCGGCGTCACCTGATCCCGGTTGACAAGGAGAGCGTCAATCGCAAAATCATCGAATTCATCGAGCTCTCGGCACCTGACAACACAAAGAGAGCGTACCTGTCGGATTGGGAAGACTTTGTCGCATGGTGTACGGTCAATCAGGTACAGTCCCTCCCTGCTACCCCTGGAACGGTACAGGGATATATCTCCTATCTCGCAGAGTTGGACGATGAACACCGATACAAAACAAGTACGATTGCACGGCGACTGGCGTCGATATCTATCGCCCACCAAGCCAAGAAATATCCCACGCCTACCCAATCGTTCGAAGTTCGTTCCGTTTGGAAAGGGATTCGCCGGAAGTACGGCATCATGCAGGTTGGCAAGGAACCACTCCTTGCCAACCATATTTACAGGCTGCTCTCGCACATTGATACACGCACGCTGAGAGGATTGCGGGATCGGGCGGTCATCCTGGTTGGATACGCGGGTGCATTTCGTCGGTCGGAGCTGGTCTCGCTAGACCTGCCCGACATCGACTTTCGTGAGGATGGAATGGTCATTACACTCCGACGAAGCAAAACAGACCAGGAGGGTGCAGGACGATACGTTGGGATTAGACGTGGCCAGTCCAGGGATACGTGTCCGGTCGCGGCGTTAGAGGAATGGCTCGAACACGCTTGGATCATGGACGGCCCGGTGTTTCGCAAGGTCAGCAAGGCAGACAACGTGGAACCGCGTGGGATAACTGGACAGGCCGTCTCACTGATCGTGAAACGATGTGCAAAGGCAGCTGGGCTTGACCCAGACAAATTTGGGGCCCACAGCCTACGTTCCGGTTTTGCCACGCAAGCCGCGATGAACGGGAGCAACGAGTTAGAAATCATGGAGCAAACCGGACATAAGTCGTTGAATACCGTGCGTCGGTACATTAAGAAGGGGAATATTTTTAGCAACAATGCGTCGGGGAATATTGGGCTGTGACTTACTCCCACCACCTACGCTGGCATGATTCCAAGGGTAAATGAAGACCGTACATGCGGGTCTGGTTCCCTTCCGCTCATCCAGCTCTGTAGAGCCGCGATGGGCCCACAATATTCCTTTCGAACTATGTTTTTACTATATTTAGTGTGAATATTCTTATAAAAAGGCCAAAAAAGGCCGTTTTTGATGCCGTCCAAAAAAGTTGAGACTAAAGTTGAGACTTTTCAACGCAAAAAGTGTGTTATAATACGCAATTTCTATTTACACCTATCTCACCGTCTGATAAGATACAGATACAACCTAAAACTAATAAGCTTTGACCTTGGTAGAAGAACCCCCGTAACCGGGGGTTCTTCGTATATTAATGGTGCTTTCTGTTCAAACTTGGCAGAATTTATTACTCTATGTTATTATTGTCCTACCAAGGCGAAGTAAGGGATAAATATCATCCTCGATTGAGGGTTCGATATGTCCTTTTTCACTCGTAGAAACGCTTCTCTTGGGATGCGTTTTTTTTATTTTTCATAAGAGATTGGAGGTAGCTTTCAAATCCGAAAACAACAAAAAAAGAACTTGAGCGCCAACTCAAGTCCTTCGTAATCCATTCCGTATCATTTACACACAAAAAAATGATACCATGATGGTCTGGTTTGAGTCAACTATTTTTCGGGTTTACAAAGCGATATATATGGAGAAAAATTCACGCGCCATTACCATATGGGGCAAGGACATTTTGAACGATGGTTCATGCACGATCCCGAGCTTTCTCATTCGTAATCGCTCACAACTGAACATCACGAATCCTGAATGGCAGCTGCTCGAACTTCTCTTCACGTTCAAACTCGATGAAAAAGACCCGTTCCCTTCTCAGGCCACGCTTGCTTACTACCTGGGCATCACCGAGCGCCAAGTTCGGAACCTCATTACCAGTCTCAAAAGTAAAGGTCTGCTCGACACCTATCGCCTGCAGAATGGGTGCAGCCTTGCCTACAACTTTGATGGCCTGATTCACCGCGCTCTTGAATTGCAAGAAAGCAACAAACATGTATTCGGTCAAAATCAACAAATTGAGCCGGAAACTCCGGAAACTGAAGTTCCAGCGGAAGCTGTATTTCCGGTGGAAGCTAGTGTTCCGCCTAATATAAGTACTAGTACTTTAAAGATCTTTAAAAGATCTACTACTACTACTTCTATTCAAAAAAAGAATAGCCACATCTCGACCCAAGAAAACGCAAAAGGTACTGCCCCACTTCCTCAAGTCCAAGAATGTGTCTCTGAGCAAAAAACTGTTAGCGATACCCATGATCCATTTACGCTCATCGAGCGACAAATGATGGCTAACGCACCTGACAAAAAACTGCGCTTGAAAGAAAGAGACAACATTGCCATCAAGAGATTGCTGCAAAGCGATGTACCTCTGCAATTTATCCTGTCCT
>JAKADF010000463.1 GCA_021820805.1 Bacillota bacterium | reverse complement strand
TGGCTGCTCAAAAACCAATTGAATTGGTAGACCCCGTAACAGTCATTGCTACCAACAACACATGGGCAAATGCTCTGGTCATTAACAGGAATCCTGCTTGGGTTGATTTAAGTCCCGCTAAGTACGTTTGGGGAGCGAATGATCCAACTGGTAGTGCAGCAGTAGTTGCCCGAGCATTTCGAATACGTTTTGGCGAACTCCGCCGAGTGAGATCAGCAATACTAAGACTGTCAACCGATAATTATGGCATCGTATTTATCAATGGATTTCCTGTTCTTATTGATAAACCTTCCAAAAATCGCTCTAATTTTAACCCTGGTAGAACCATTGACGTTCGAAGGTATCTTCTAGTTGGGAGAAACGACATTGTTATTGCAGGGTTCAACTATCCTCCTGGAACGCTTAGATCAACTTCAAATCCTGCCGGAATTGCAGCTTTGCTCCAAATCAATATGAGGCGAAGATAGTCAAATTTGAAAAGACCAAAGTCCTTCGGGATAGAGGTCTTTTTTGTCATTTACGGTGTGATTTCACCTTTCAGCAGAGGTTATCTGAAATTGGCATTTTATTTGGCATGATAGTATCGGTTATACTATGTTTAATACCGATCGTAGTCATCACGGATTATGCACCGCGATTTTTACTATACAAGATATGAACTGCCAGATGTTCATCACAAAGATACTTTTAATGGGGTGAGGTACAGTTTTCGCATCAATGGCACGTGAAAGAACCGATATTTGCCATAGATTGCAGAGGAGTGAAAAGCGCTTGTGTTAAATACCTCACAGGGATGCCGTATCTTATTGTTGAAATTATACAATCTATCTCAGAAAAGCCGAAAAGACCAACACATGCTTTTCCCAGAACAAGTTTCTACAATTTTACAAGTTGACATTCAAGATACAATTCCTATTATTGACTACCTCGAACAATCAGGGTATATCAAATGCGGGCGGCCAATTGACAGGCCGTATTCATGGGTTAAACTATCCTTTTCCGGAATGGAACTGGTCAAGGATACTTCAGCTTTTGATAAGGAATTTCTAACCTCCAATCCCGCTCCAACTATGTCATCGCACAGCAATATTGTGGGCGCTTTTGAACACACAGCGTCATCCGTAAAACCCCTTATACAAGAAGAGGCGGTCAGCTATACTAACACCATGACTGACATGAATCTTTCCCTGGCTTCTATTGTTCAATCTATTCGGGAAGGTGATGACCAGCCGCTTAGAGAATTCCTCTCTATCTTGATTTTACAAGGCGGAGTGAATACAACCCTCGACGGAGTCAAAGCTTTGTTAGCCGTGTATAAGAATACAATATGATAGAAACACAGTTATGCTATTATCCTAGCGTTTGAGAAGCCCCAAAATAGGGTAAGAGATATCGTCCGACTCACAGGCAGTTCTTTAGAGCCAGCAGATTTATAACAAAAATTTTAGAGCTTCTCCAAAACAATATCTTGATGCTGCAGCTGTTAAACCGATAGTGGGGATTAAAATATTATGCTTACATTCTTATCATTGGATTAGTTTAAGGGGAGGCTCTTTAGCTTCATAATATTGCTTTGTTAATTTTGCATTTCTTAAAATATGACGAGTCATTCTATTACTTCTATACAACCATTGAATATGACGTTCAAGTTCAGTACAGTAATTTATCCACATAGCAAGGTCTTGCTTAAGAGCATGAATTTCTCTTGATTGGCTCTTAACAGTTACTTTCAAGCTTTTGATTGTGAACGTGTTAAGACAGACAGCGACGGCTAAAAATCCAACAGCAATATAGAGAAACAACATTTTACTAGTCTCCTTTAATTGTCATTTTGGTCTATGCTGCCAACGGTGCGCGCCAACCGTTTGAAACTATGCTGTTGATAGAATTATAACTTCTATAACTATGCTAACTCAACGGGTGTAATTTCAGAACTTTTGCCGAATCGTGAGCGATTTTTATCTTGGTTATTGTCGAATTCTTGGGATCTACCGTGGTTGCCATTCGGCTGTAAAGTAAAATTCATATTGATAAAACAGGGTTCTTTAACAATATGGAACCCTGTTTGTCTTTACTTTAATCGAATTGAAATATGTTTTTTTATAAAAACCCTTTCTATGCTTGATAACCTTGGCGTATGATTTAGAATATGAAGATAAGGTCATCACCAGTTAACCAGATGACTAGTTTCGGCGTTATAAGGAATTTTTTTTAAAAACAAATGAAAGAAACTCTATTCGCAACTTGAATAGTCGATATATTCCCAAATATAGGGAAATCAACCGTTGAACTGCTTGAAAGATCACTATTATACTAGGAGGATTCATATGAGTGACAACACATCCAAAGCAGACGCTATTTTAATTGGTGCCGGGATTATGAGTGCTACCTTGGGGGTATTTCTTAAGGAACTACAACCCGATTGGAACATTACAATATACGAGCGGCTTGAAGTAGCCGGTGAAGAAAGCTCTAACGAGCGGAATAATTCAGGAACTGGACATGCCGCATTATGCGAGATGAATTATACAATTGAACAACCTGATGGCACCATAAACATTGATGCTGCGATCAGAATAAATGAGCGCTTTCAATTGTCAAGGCAACTTTGGGCTTATCTAGTTGAGCACAAATTGATTGGTAATCCACGAAACTTTATTACAAGTCTGCCTCATATTAGTTTAGTAAAAGGAAAAGAAAATGTCGCATTTTTAAAAAAACGTTTTGCAGCCCTTTCTAACCACCCTTTATTTCGAGGAATGGAGTTCTCTGACGATCCAGTTCAGTTAAGAGAGTGGTTTCCGCTCATTATGAAAGACAGGTCAACGAACGAACCTGTTGCAGCGACGAAAATTGATGATGGAACAGACGTCAACTACGGGGCTCTGACTCGCGCGATGTGCGATTACTTGGCAAGAGAAAATGTAAATATCAAATACAATCACCATGTGGAGGATATAAAACGCACCGCAGACGGCTTATGGGAATTGACAGTTCGCAACCTTAAAAGCGGGATGATTGAAAAACAAACATCGAAGTTTGTTTTTATTGGTGGTGGCGGTGGCAGTTTGACTTTGCTGCAGAAGTCCTGCATTCCCGAAGGAAAACACATAGGCGGATTCCCTATCAGCGGACAGTATTTGGAATGTACTAATCCTGAATTGGCAGAGCAGCATTATGCGAAAGTATATGGTAAGAATCCGGCCGGCGCCCCACTAATCGTTGTTCCGCATCTGGATACACGATTTATCGATGGTAAAAGAACGTTAATTTTTGGCCCCTTTGCCGGCTTCTCACCCAAATTTCTTAAAACAGGTTCAAAGTTAGATTTGTTTGCCTCAATCAAGACGGACAATCTGTTCACGATGTTAGCAGCAGGTTTGAAAAAT
>JAKADF010000462.1 GCA_021820805.1 Bacillota bacterium | reverse complement strand
TGGCAAGTGGATTTGATGAATACTTTCGGGAGCACCATGATGAACATTTACAACAATTGACCAATCTGCTGCGTTTTCCAAGCATTAGCGCACTGTCAGCTCATAAACCTGATATTCAAGCATGCGCAAAATTCATTCGTGACCATATGACTGAAATTGGGTTCGAGCACGCAGCGCTGATGCCGACAAAAGGAAATCCAGTCGTCTATGCTGATTGGCTGCATGCGCCTGGTAAACCAACCGTGCTTGTTTACGGACATTATGATGTGCAACCAGTCGATCCGCTCGAATTATGGGACACACCGCCATTTGAAGCATCTATTCGCGATGGAAAAATCTTTGCACGTGGTTCGAGTGACGATAAAGGCCAAGTATTCATGCATCTAAAAGCATTTGAAGCCTTGTTTAAAACAACAGGCACACTCCCAGTGAATGTAAAATTCTGCATCGAAGGTGAAGAAGAAGTTGGAAGTGCGCACCTGCCAGAATTCTTGGAGCAAAACGTAGACAAATTTAAAGCAGATGTTCTTGTGATATCTGATACAACGATTCTCGGGCCAAACCAGCCTTCTATATGTTACGGTCTGCGTGGACTTGCAACTTTACAAATCGATGTCCGTGCCGCAAAAGGAGATTTACACTCCGGGTTATACGGCGGAGCAGTTCCAAACTCCATTCATGCGCTTGTTGAACTCCTTAGCACCATGCATGATAAAGAAGGTAAAGTTTCAATTGACGGATTCTATGACAGTGTTGAAACACTTACGGATGCTGAACGTTCCGAGTTCGCTGTACTGCCGCATGATGACGATTCGTATGCAAAATCACTCGGATTATCCGCTTTACTTGGAGAACCCGGTTTCACAACACTTGAGCGGACATGGGCTAGGCCAACGCTTGAACTGAACGGAATTTACGGAGGGTTTCAAGGGGAAGGCTCAAAAACAGTTATTCCTTCTGAAGCACACGTAAAGGTTAGCTGCAGACTTGTACCGGGACAAGAACCGGATGAAATTTTCACATTGATCGAACAGCATGTTAAAAAACATACCCCTACTGGAGTTAGCGTCAATGTAACGAGAATGGACAGCGGGAGACCCTATGTAACACCATTTAACCACCCAGCTATTCAACTCGCATCAGAAGCATATGAGAAGGCATACGGTGTGCCTGCAGCATTTACGAGAATGGGCGGATCGATTCCGATTGTTGAGACCTTCGACAGGCTGTTGCATATCCCTGTTGTCATGATGGGATTTGCGATGAATGATGAAAATTTCCACGCTCCAAATGAACATTTTTCACTCGAAAATTTTGACAAAGGTCTACGAACACTTTGCTACTACTGGAACGGACTTCCAAATGCCCTGAAAGGTTAATAATAAGTTAATTTCGTCGAATCGTTGATACGAAAAGTACTCACAAAAAAGGCGCGGTGCAATAACACACCGCGACTTTTTGCTGTAAAAAAGATTCACACGCGACAAAGGTTCTATTTTATAGAATACATTGGAATCTCCTGCATGTTATAAGACTGAATGAACAATAATGAAAGTATATGCACATCGGGAGGTGGCAGGAACGTCAGTAGCACTTTCGACCGCTTTAGTAATCTCTTGGTTGGTGATATTCGTTGGGTTGTTTCTCTTTGAAAACCTGCAATCAAAGTTTGCAAGGCTGAGCGTGGAGCATCTATACTTACTCCGAACCCAACAAGCGATTCTCGACCATTTCGGGATAGATGTACCGGAAGATATACTAACAAAAAACCTGCGCGCACTCGTCTTGGATGGTAAAACTCTAGAGGCAATTACTTCATACAGAGCAGTACGTGGAGTAGGATATAAAGAAGCAAAAGCCTATATAGATTCATTAGCCGAGTGACAAAGAATAAATTAAATCTGTTTGCCTAATCTCGCTTTAAAACAAAAAACAAACACACAAAAGACGGTAGTGAACCAAAAGGCTCACTGCCGTCTTTTCTGCCCTATTCTACAGGTTCTCCGATGATTCATTCACTAGTCACCAGTTTTAATCCCATGTATTAGGTCTAGTGCCAAGTATGGATTTTTGATTACCTATCAAACTGACGGTTAATCTCATCTTCCACAAATGTGTTCATAACACGCAGATGTGTGCCCTTCATTCCAAGTGAACGGCTTTCAATTGTGCCGGCGCTCTCTAGTTTCCGAATGCTGTTAACAATGACAGAACGTGTTACACCATGTTCATCAGCAATTTGGCTGCTTACAACAATACCATCTGGGGATTCACGGACTGCGTCAATCAAATATTTTGCTGCTTGCAATTCAGAAAAGCTTAGTGACTCAACAGCCAGATGAGCAAGCGCACGTTGACGGGACTCTTCTTCTTTATGCTGTTGACGAGCATGCACGATTTCCAAAGCAACAATCGTCGCACTGTATTCAGCTAGCACTAAATCTTCTTCGTCAAAAGGACGTGATGTCCGAGCAAATACAAGTGTACCTTGCCGTTCACGAGACCCAACGACTGGAGCGATTGAGATAAATTTCGAACGGAAGCTTTCATTTTCATCTGGAGAGAACACGTAAAACGGTTCTTTGTTCTCCAAGTTAGCTACAGACTGCTCAATACGCAACAAATGTTTATTGAAGTCTCCAGGGAAGCGTTGAGCACGGGTCATAATATCGAGCCACTCGTCCGTAAGTGCGTGTTCTGCCACGCCGTAACCGAGTATTTTACCTTTGCGGCCAACAATATAGACATTGCAAGACATAACCTTACTCAGGAATTCTGCAATATCATGGAACTCAACTTGATCGTTAGCTCCGTGCAAAAGTTGTCCAAGTTCCTGGACCTTATCCAATAATTTCAAGCTCATTCTCCTAACCCTTCCATTTTGAACCTTTGTCCCTTAAGTACTCTACCACAATGAACCTAAGGGTGCTCGGGTCAAAGGTGATAATCTACAAAGTTCGACAAAAATTTAAAAATCTCGACAAACCTTGTGAACCTCTCACATTATAGTACTTTCCACATACTAATCCAAAATTCCTCCTGGGCAAGAAAATTTTCAAAAAATTCTACCAAATGCGCATTATCCGTACAACTAAATTTTATGTTTATTCATAGTATGTACAATTTAATAAAATTCACTCTCTAAATTGGGGCCGCTCGTTTAAGCGGCCCCAATCGTATGAAATGTACTTATATTATTTGTCTTTTAATCGATCAAGAATGAGGGAATAACCGTCGGATCCGTAATGAAGACATAGCTTTACGCGACTAATGGTTGCAGTACTGGCCCCTGTTTCAGTCTCTATTTGATGATATGTACTGCCATTCTTCAGCATCCGGGCCACTTCTAGACGTTGAGCTAAAGATTTTATTTCACCGATTGTACATAAATCATCA
>JAKADF010000461.1 GCA_021820805.1 Bacillota bacterium | reverse complement strand
AATTATTTATACCGTGCATGGCCGTTATATCACTCCAGGCGTATTAAGAAATTATGGTTCATTTGCAGATGCTGTTATTGCCGTATCACCTTCCTTAAAAAACTATGTCCAAAAATGCGGAATTCCACCAAGAAAGATATACCTGATTCCAAATGGTATCGATCTAAATACATTTAGTCCACCAAGCCAGATGAACGGTGCAGAGCAAGGACGAAAATCTTCCTTTCGCACAAAACATAACATTCCGGAGAGAGCATTTGTCATTGGCTATGCAGGTCGGTTTACGTTTGATAAGGCAATTTTAAGTAAGCGTATTGGCCTGGTTCTCGACCATTTTGCTGACACCCATTCAAATACGTATGTTATAATTGCCGGCCGAGGTTCAAAAATATATATAAATTCATCTACAAAATGCAAAGTGGTAGGTCACGTAACAAACATGAGGGAATTCTATAACGCATGTGATCTCGTCGTTGGCACAGCAAGGGTAGCTCTTGAATCTCTTGCCTGTGGTCGGCCAACAATTGCTGTAGGATATGCAAAGTACTTTGGCGTCATTGATTCTGCTAACTTGAGATTAGCAAATCAAAGTAATTTTGGAGATCATGGAGTTGTACGCTCCTATTGGCAGAGCCGTGATTTACTAAACGATATCAATTTAGTACGAAGCAATCTCAGTTTACATCGCAAGAAAGCGATGTTAGTTTCCCGCATAGTAAGGGACCGATACTCCGCTACAAGAATGGTTTCGCGCATACTAAGATTATATGGCTTATGATTAAGAGCTGCAGCAACAGAAAATAGGGTTGTCACCCGCCTATTTCATCTTAGAAAGAACATTCTGGTGAATTAAGCGGGCGGCAACTGTTCAAGCTTGCATAAAATTATCTAGATGTAACAGGTACCTCAGATTCTTTTCTTTCACTTCCGTGAATGATACCTTCCGTTTTCCAAGTGTTCAGTTGGTCTATATCGACATCTAAATCTTTTGCTAACGTTTCAAATGTATCTTGCCCCACTTCAGAAGGACCAGTATACAGATCTGCAGATGCAGAATGTTCAAAGTGCGGGAAAGTATTCGCCATCCGCAATGGCCCTAAAACTGGATCGGATACAGTAACGACAGAATTCCGTGCGATAACTTGCGGATTTTCAAGCATTGTTCGTACATCTTCTAATGGCCCGACAGCACACTGGAAACTGGCCATAATTTCAATAGCTTCGTCACGATTGTGTTGTTTACACCAATCAGAGATATACGCATCCAATTCGTCAACATGCTGCAAACGAGTAGCGTTCGTTACAAACCGTGGGTCATTCTGAAGCTCTTCACCGCCAACTGCACGAAGTACACGTTCTGCAACAGGCTGTGTACTTGCTGACAGGGCAATCCAAAGTCCATCCTTACATTGATACGCTCCTCTTGGAGCAGCATCAGCGAATTGATTTCCCTTCCTTGCATGCAGCGTGCCGTTCTGGTCATACTCAATAATTTGAAGCTCGACCAGTTTTAAAATTGCCTCGTAAATTGCTAGGTCAATCACTTCTCCTTGCCCAGTCTTCTTTGCACGGACAACAGCAGCAAGTGTTGCGCTTGAACCGAGATAGCCTGACATGATGTCGGCAAGTGGAACAGATGGCAGAAGAGGGGGTTTATCTGCAAATCCGCTTACTGCCGCAAAACCGCTCATGGCTTCAGCAAGCGTCCCGAAGCCTGGTCTGCTACTGTACGGGCCTGTTTGTCCAAACGCTGTAACTCTCAATATGACCAAGTGAGGTGCGATGGACAACAGATCCTCTGGCGCTAGATTCCACTTTTCAAGTGTTCCAGGCCGGAAGTTCTCGATAAGTACATCGAACTTTGGTATCCACCGCTTCATCAGTGCTTGCGCATCTTTGTGATGCAAATCGATTGCGACGCTCTTCTTATTTCTGCTGAGCGTCTTCCAATATAATCCTTCGTTATTCTTCTGTGCACCAAATTTGCGAACAAAATCACCTGTTCCTGGCCGTTCCACCTTTACGACTTCGGCACCATAGTCGGCTAAAAGTGATGCAGCAAGCGGTGCTGCAATCATCGTGGACATATCGAGCACGCGTACACCTGCTAAAGGACGCGCGAGTTCGTTTTTCTCTGAAAGATTTCCCAATCCCATATGATACCCTCCCATTATGTCAGAAGTCGTTTAAGAATGGACTACCTCAGGCTCGTTTTGCTCTGACAGCACGTTTTTGAATGCTTCCGTTATCATTGGCACAACTTCAAACAGGTCCCCAACAATTCCATAATCGGCAACCTTAAAAATCGGAGCATCCGGATCTTTATTAATCGCAACAATAATTTTGGAGTTCGACATTCCAGCCAAATGCTGAATGGCACCAGAAATACCGCATGCAATATATAAATCTGGTGTTACGACTTTCCCAGTTTGGCCTATCTGCATCGAGTAGTCACAATAGCCCGCATCACATGCACCGCGCGATGCACCTACAGCACCCCCGAGAAGATCTGCCAATTCCTTAAGAGGTTCAAAACCTTTAGTGTCTTTAACACCTCTGCCGCCTGAAACAATAATTTTAGCTTATGTTAAATCCACTCCAGAGGCAGCCTTTTGAACAACTTGCTTAACAAGAGTTGACAAGTCCTCCGACTTAAATGAAACATCAAGCATTTCGACCATATCCGGTTTTCCTGCATCACTATCAAGTGGAGCCAAGTTATTAGGACGTACGGTTGCAACAATGACGCCTTCCGTAACGACTACTTTGTCGTAAGCTTTACCAGCGTAAATCGGCCTGGTAAAAGTGACTTGCCCATTCTCGATGTCAGCCGCAATAATATCAGACACTTGCCCGGCACCGAGCCTCATCGAGACGACTGCGGCTAAATCTTTACCGAGCGCAGAATGTGCAAACAACACGACCTGCGGGCTAAATGCCCTGTATGCTTCCATGAACGCTTTTCTGTAAGCACTCGGCGTATACTGTTCTAGCTCTGGTGCATCAATGACATACACCTTGTCCGCACCTGCACTGCCAAGCCCCGCAGCTAAATGGCTTATTTCATGACCAGCCAGAATTACTGCTACCTCGCCTCCGCTCGCCAAGCGATTGGCAACGCCTAGCATTTCGCGTGTAACGCCCCGTAGCTTTCCATGCCGAATATCAGCAAAAACGAGTACCCTATTCTCCACCTTTTATTCCCTCCCAGCGGATATTCCGTTAACTTACAACTTTTTCGATTGTGTAAAGTGAATGTACGAGTTCTTGAACTTGGTCTGGCAACTCCCCAGAAAGAACCTTCCCCGCTTGTTTGCCTTTTGGCAAAAATGTGTCAATTGTACGTGTCTTTGGCACAATATCCGATGTCTCAAGTCCCAAATCACTCATCGTTACATGGGTGAGCGGTT
>JAKADF010000460.1 GCA_021820805.1 Bacillota bacterium | reverse complement strand
AGCAGTTGCAGTGAACAGAAGTGCTTTATTGAAATGGTTTTTCAATTTTTCCTCCTGGTGCCTCCGAGGTTAGTTGACGGGTTTGGGCAGAGGATCGCCCTGATGCATACGCATGTTCACCCCAATAAAAAGTCCCCCGTACGCGCTTTTGCGCGATTCGGCAGTTTGTTATGCTGTGACCCAAGGTTAACATGGGCGGACATGCTTTTCACTAGGGACTTACAGGAAACGCAGGATCATATATTTACTTGACGAATTAGCAGCGTGATTTAGAAAGATTGGAATGAGGGTTCTAGTTCTAGGTTGGATATATACTTGATAGAGTATATTCAACCAACGGAGGGATGCACTTTCTGATGCCCTGAAGCGAGGCGAGAGGATTGGCAGAGCTGGGGAGTGGCTTTGGTTGCTTTTAGCTGACCCAAACACACATTACAATCTGGCTGGCTAAACTAGTGATTTACAGCTAACCGATCTTCTTTACATCATATACCTTATACATTTGGATAATGGGCCTATCGAATACTAAATTATCTCCAAGCCCATCTAAAAACATCGGATATGTTTTTTCAAACGCTTTATCCGCCTGTTCTTTGGTTTCCCAGAAAACCGTCCACTGGTATTCTCCAATATCATATTGACTTAGACACAAAATACCTTGAAATCCTTGCATATCAGATAAAAGCAGATTAGCTAAATCAGCCATCCTATCCGCTTCCCATTGCGTATCAGGCCCCAACACAAATTTGGTGACTCGCGCATACATGCTAGGTTTCTCCTTACGTACTCTGCAGACATATTGGTGTGGGTTACAATGTACTGTCGGGAACTATTTATACTTCTCATATTTGACCGCAAAATTCACATTTATAACCTGGTAATTCCACCCAATGTAACAAATCCAGTTTACTGATATCCATATCAGATAAATTCATTCTCCAAAAGTAGACAAGATGAAGGCGATTTCAATAATAATGTGATAATATGCATAAGAGGGGGCATTAATTTAAGTTAAAATAGAAATATATACTTAGGGGTCAAAGTAATTGGACTTTTCGAAATGCACATTATGCCCCCTCACTAATAGAAAATGGACCTTTTCGATTAGGTCGTCGAGGCTTATGATGAGAAAAGTGAAAAGTGAGATGCGAGATGTAGTGGAGTCTCGCTGTAATAGAGTGCTGTAATTGGGTGGGCCGGGTGAGTTGAGAACCTCTCAGTGGACTTGGCGGATGGGTGAGTGATGGGCAGGTTAACTGGCGAGATAGGCGTTATGCTTCAACTACCTTCACAGTCCGATTATGTTTAGATGCCAAAATGGGCCTTATGCTGCAACTACCTTCACTCTCCGATTATGTTTAAATGCCAAAAAGGGCCCTATGCTCCAACTACCTTCACTCTCCGATTATGTTTAGATGCCGAAATAGGCCCTATGCTCTAACTACCTTCACACTCCGATTATGTTTAGATGCCGAAATAGGCCCTATGCCCTAACAACCTTCACACTCCGATTATATTTAGATGCCAAAATGGGCCTTATGCCCTAACAACCTTCGCACTCCGCTCATGATTAGATATCATAACAGGCCCTATGCTCCAACTGCCTTCACAACTGCCTTCACATCCCCCAAAATTCAACTAACAAAAAAAGGACAATTCCGTCGCTCCGGTGAAGTCATATAGCATGATATGGCATGACATACCATGACATTTGAGGAGTCGATACTTCATGGTTCAAGAAGGATTTATCGATGTTGAAGGCGGCAAGGTTTGGTATGAGATAGACGGTAATAAGAAAAATACTCCGCTCATTGTGCTGCACGGAGGACCTGGCAGCGCACATTTTTCGATGAAGGGGCTTGCTGCGCTGAGCGATGACCGTCAGGTTGTCTTTTACGACCAACTTGGCTGCGGCAATTCAGACAGGCCAAGTGACACAACGCTCTGGCAAACGGAGAGATTCGTTCGTGAACTTGCTGTACTGCGCGAGAAACTCGAACTTGATAAAGTCCATATTTTAGGCCATTCATGGGGCACCATGCTGCTTGCAGACTATTTACTGACAAAGCCAAAAGGAGTCGCAAGTGCGATTTTCTCAAGTCCGTGTTTAAGTGCGAGGCGGTGGGCTGATGACGCGATCCGCTTACGAAAGCAGCTTCCCGCCGATGTACAAGCCACTCTGACCAAATGTGAGGAGAATGAGAACACCGATTCGGATGAATACCGTGAAGCTGAGAAGGTATACATGAAACAGTTTGTCTGTCGGGTGGAAATTTCAAAGGAAGATCGGGAACTGAGAGAGTTCATGTTTGGTAAAGAAGTATACAACTTTATGTGGGGACCATCCGAGTTTTATCCAACGGGCAATTTAAAAGAATATGACCGAACTAATCGGCTGCATGAAATTGAGGTGCCGTCTCTGTTCACGTGCGGACATTACGATGAAGCAACACCAGAGTCAACGGCATATTATCATTCACTTGTTCCAGATTCACAGTTCCATATTTTCGAAAACAGTGCTCATTCACCGCTGCGCGAGCAGCTATCAGACTATTTGCAGGTGATTCGTACTTTCTTGCAGGAAACTGAAGACTGAAAATTGAAGTTTCAAAATTGAAGGCTTTAGCAAATACCTAATCTTTCTCCAATAATTCCACCCCATTTTGAGAAAGATAATATCTAAAGCGAACAGTGGGGTGGATAAGATGAAAGACGAAGATTTCGAACAGATTTTTGAAAACTATAAGGACCAGAACCCGGCTACACCTGCATCAACGGAAATCGACTCAGAAAACAACGGAAAAGAGCAGATTGTAGCAGTCCGTAAAAATGATGATGGGAACTTGATTGCATTCAAAACGAATGCTGGAAGAGAACTCGACTATGTAACTGCTTTGCAGGAAGCAAAAGCTGGCAAGCTTGCTCACGTGGATGTCTTCCATAAATACGGGAGAGATATTTTACGAAGTGAGCCAGATAGCATACAAGAAAACAATCTGGACAATTTACCTTCATTTTAATGTATTCGACATCGATTTCTGACAACATCGACTTGGCTCGACAATCTGTACAAACCTTTGTAACAAATTGATCACCACTAAAAACAAGATTAGATATAAACTATGATTATTAATGAAGCAAAAACAACGTACGCCATGAAGCCACAGGAGACTGACCTATGACGAAATCAATCGACGTATTGCGCGATACTATGATTCGTATTGCAAACGAAAAAGGAAACTTGATGGCTCCAGAAGTTATAGCAATCAGTCAAGAACTCGACAAGTTACTTGTCCTCGAACAAAAACGCTGTCAGAGGTTGAAATCATTTGTATTTACAACTTCTTGGCAAACGTCAATACCTGGCCTTGAAAGCCTGCTGTCAGTTTAATGAACTGAAAACCTTCGTGA
>JAKADF010000459.1 GCA_021820805.1 Bacillota bacterium | reverse complement strand
TACTTTGAGCTTGCTCTCAAACTTCTTGAACAAAAGGGAATATCGAGAAACAGTTTGCTGGTGGCACCGTTACAAAAGCCTGGCGACAATACGATGGGCGAGTTACAGTCTGTTCATCGAAATGGATGTGAAGTCTTATTTATCATTGAGTGTAGTAGCGACCATTCAAGGTTCTTGATGCCCAAGCGGATAGCGTGGCATTGAAATGGTTCGCAACAGCACTTATGGTGACTTTATTTGCTTGGTACATGCATACGAGAGGAGTATTGATTTATCATAAATGGAATGACTTTCTTGTTGCACTGCGATACTTTGTCCCGATGTCTGTTGTCATCATGTATGACCAATGGGAGACGAATTATTTAAAAAAGGTATCCTTGGACTAATTCAATGAAGCAAAAGGTTTTTGTGACTGTTAACCCACGTTAAAGAATAATTAGCACTTTCGCCTTATGGCTGTTTCGCAAGGTCACCCATGACATACATAACGCAAATAGTAAGTTTTCGGGTTTATGGGGGATGATCAGAGGAAAGATTTGCAAGTGCAACTGAAATCAACAAAACGACATACCAACCCGATATGCCGCTAAACACCTTATTGAATTAATACCTCCTTGTGTACAACAACATTTGATCATATTTTCGATTATCTGTATCATCGAATTAAATTATGAAAAGGAGTGAGACATGCTAATGACGTTATCAATGCTACGCCCCGTGCTAATTTTTGGATGCAATAGTGCCGCGAACGGGATACGTATGCCCTTTTTCGGCAATGTAGTTAGCATGCTTGCTCTTTGCGGCTAGTCGTTCTGCAAGCATTCTAGTGCCGTTTGGGGCGTATGCTCCAGACGGCTTTTTTGTGTTTATTAATGATGGGGAGCGACGTTTTATGAAACAAATAGGAAACGGACGGCTATCGACTGCCATTTTAGTTACTACGAATGGCGTCTCAAAAATTGGGGATCTCGTATATCTTGTAGCGTTGAATTTGTATGTTCTGAACACAACCAGCTCAGCTTTTGCAGTAGCAGCAATTTGGAGTGTTCCTCTCGCAGCGCAATTGCTAATCAGTGGTTGGATTGGAAGCATAACAGATCGACTTCCGCTTCGATCAACGTTAATAACGATTGAAATGTCGCGGGCAATAATAGTGTTTTTGTTGCCTTTAGTGCCAATTTTCTGGATGTATCCATTGTTATTCTTGCTTGGTTTAGGGAGTACGATTTTCAACCGCTCTCTCTTACCGTATAGAACTCGGCTTATTCCAGTTGAACATCAGAAGTTCGTCAATTCATTAATGAATGTGTTTCAATCTGGGGCGATATTAGTTGGTCCTGCAATTGCAGGGTTGCTAATGCAGTTCGGCTCTACAGCTTTTGCTTTATGGGTTGATGCACTTAGTTTTGCAATTTCAAGCATTTCCTTTGCTTTATTACCATCTTTATCACACGAAAGTACTGAGCATAAGAATTTATTAAGTGTACAAGACAATGCAAGTGCGTGGAATAGATTACGGATTGATTGGCTTCAGGCAAAACAGTTCTTAAAAGAAAATTGGTTGTTTACTTCGCTATTTATTGCTACTGCGGCAAGTCAAGTGTTTGGTCAAGCGGCAGACTCACAAGAAGTGGTATTCGCAGAAAAAGCCCTTCATTTGGGTCATCTCGGTTATGGGATGATGGTCGTAGCGTCGGGATTAGGTTTTTTATTGGGGTCTTTAGCGTTGAGTGTGTTTGCAAAACGTTTCTCAACGAAATTTTTACTTGCCTGTGGAAGTATCCTTGGTGGTATAGGGTACTTCGTATATGCGGCGGCTCAAGGTTTCTGGCAGGCAGTAATCGGATTGATCATTATGGGCGTATTTGTAACGGCGGAAAGCGTTGGATTTAATACCTACACCCAACATACAGTACCCGTTGAAAAAATGGGGCGAATTAATAATCTATTAGACCCACCGCAACAAGCATTGACGCTCATAATGATGATTGTTTCGAGTGCTGTAACAGAAAAATATGGCGTCCGAACTCTAATGTTAAGTATGACGGGCATTACCATGATTACTGGAATTTCAAACACCATTTTAGCCTTGCTACCTCGTAATCGAAACGTATTCGAAACATCAGTTCAGAGCTAAATCTGGAGGATGGTTTAGACAGTAAGGGCACCCAGTGCCCTTACTGTATTTTCCTGCCCGTTTGTATAATAACCAATCAATTAAATATTTAAATAAACGAGGTATGGTTACCTTCTCGTAACTATCTTTATAATTCTAACTGTTGTTGATAGTTCACCCATTACGTACATAACACAAATAGTAAAAAAGTAAGCTTGTTTTTCAAGTTTATAGCTTTTATACGGAAAGTTCAGAGGGGAAATTTGCAAGTGCAACTGACAAAAAACTATATACAGTTTAGATACATCGTTACACACGATATAGAACTATAGCGTGGAATAACCAATGTTTTTGGGCTACCGACAGGCTTGCTTTCAAATTCACACTGTCTTACTGCTTATCTTTTTGCCAACCATTATACAGCCATTTAGCAAGAGTTGGGCTATATAGACGGATTGGCTTATCGCTGCTGTTGGTATTTAAGACCACAAAATCATTAGAACGGACTAATGTATTACTGCCTTGAGGTTCCCATGCTTGCGTAATTTGAATTTGTCGACCATTCGTCGTAAAAATATCCAATTCTGTAGGACCAAGATTCGGTATACGATGATTTGACTCAATGCCTTCTGGTTTGGAAGCGGAAAGCCAATTGAGTATCTTGGAAATCTCCTTTCGTCCACTCTGTGTATTTGGGTTGAATTTTAGATTTGGAACCCCTGGGAAGTTTGCGTTAATTTCGACTGATTTCACTTTGCTTAACGGAGGAACATCTTTACTTTGAAGACTGGTACTTTTAGAAATTACCTTATTTGTAACTGCTTGTTCCACTCCACCAGTTCCACAGCCAGCTAATAATAAAAATACAATTCCATACGAAAGGCTTCTTTTCATTAGATCACCTCCCTTGTCCTATTAGACGTCTAATTGCAATATCATGTTTCAATACCCTTGTTAAACTCTTCTTCAGTTGTAGCTACTTTCCTACGCTAAATTAACATGATCCTATTTGTATGGAGCGTTCTGGAAATGGGACAAACATAATAAAGATGAATCAATACGTCTAATTCGGGGGCTCACTTATGAAAAGAGCAGCATTGTCCGTTGCATGGATTGTTGCGTCAGTAGTTCTCGTTGTTCTACAGAACAACCACCTTCAACCTAAAACACACCAAAATGTTAAAGAATTATCCCGTATGAGGTTAGTCTTTTAAGTAGACAGAACGAGTTTGGACGGGCACTATAAAATCAGTCTAAATTCGAGGTGTTTAGTAATGGGAGAATCTCGGCAACGGTATAGTTT
>JAKADF010000458.1 GCA_021820805.1 Bacillota bacterium | reverse complement strand
TTTCTTTATTACATATCTGACAACAGATATTGCCTACAACGAGCTGTTAACAGAAATAAAAATCAAGGTAGATAGATTACCAGGAGGTTATTCCTTTCAGGAGGTAAATAGAAGGCACGGAGATTTCGCCCTCGTAGATGCGTCCTGTCTGTTGGATGTCGACGAAAGCTGTCACATCACGAATGTACGTCTGGTATTAGGTGGGGTAGATACTGTCCCTGTTTTAGTTGAAGACGCAACCTCTGTATTGCTCGGGGAAAAGTTAACAGAGTCAGGATTAAAAGAGGTCGCCAGGCTGACGACAGAAATCATCGATCCAGATACTGATTTGCACGCTTCAAGGGAATATCGGACTCATTTAGCTCAAGTATATGCAAAACGTGCAATCCAAATTGCGTTCAACAGGGCGTGCGGGAGAGGCGAGAAGAATGATTGAGGTATTTAAAAGAGAACAGATTATGATTCGGGTAACTGTAAATGGAAAACAGTACGAGGAATCTGTTTACACCCGCAAACTACTATGTGATTTCCTTAGGGAAGATTGTGGATTAACCGGCACGCATGTTGGATGCGAACACGGAGTTTGCGGTGCATGTACCGTCCTTCTAAACGGACGGGCAGTTCGCAGTTGTTTAATGCTTGCAATCCAGGCAGATGGTCAGGAGATTGTTACCGTAGAGGGGCTAGCACAGAGCGAAACCGGTCGAGCATTACAGAAATCCTTTACGGAGCACCACGCATTGCAATGCGGGTTCTGTACATCCGGAATTTTTGCGTCTGCAATGGAGTTGGTAGAGTCCGGTTCAGAATTCACTACCCCTCAAATTGAAGAAATGTTAACTGGACATTTATGTCGTTGTACAGGTTATAAGCCGATTGTTGAAGCGATAGAAAATGTTGTGGCCAAACGTAGGGAGGTTTCTAAGTAATGAATCTAGGAACACTTTTTGAGTTTGCTGTAGAGAGATTCCCAGATAATGAAGCTTTGATTCAGGGTGAAGTTCGCCTTTCATACGCACAGTTGAATCAGAGAGCTGACCATTTGGCTGCTGGTTTACTGGAAAAAGGTGTTGGACATGGTGACCGCGTCGTTGTGGTCTTGAAAAACAGGTTGGAAACCGTTATTCTCTATTGGGCTGTTCAGAAAATTGGCGCTATTTTTACTCCAATTAATTTCCGGTTGTCAGAAAAGGAGGTGGAACATTGCATACTGGATTCAGATCCGAAGGCTGTAGTTTATGAGCCTGCAAGTGAAGGAGCCGTTCTTGGAGCAACAAAAAACTCTTATGTATTCAAAGTCAGTGTGGAACAAGCGAATGGAGCCGATATATCCTTTGAAGATTTGCAGAAGCTTAGTGATGCTCCTAAACGTCCTGTAATTCAGAATAGCGATACATGTTTGATGCTTTACACGTCGGGAACAACGGGTTCACCCAAAGGGGTTCCTCGTACCCACCAAAATGAGTATGGCGCAGCACTTGCCCATATCATTCAAAACCATTATGAAACCAAAGAGATAACACTTGGCGTTATGCCTCTGTATCATACTATGGGAATGCGTTCCTTGCTATCCATGGCCTTTTTAAATGGAAAGCTGATTTTAGTGCCTGATTATGACCCAAAGACGTTACTCCAAATTATTGATACAGAAAAGGTAACGTGTGTTTATTTGGTTCCAACTATCGTTCATGCTATACTGAATCATCCAAATTTTCAGGAATTTGATTTATCATCTCTTAAAAAATTAGGCTATGCTGGTGCAGCTATGACTAAGGCTCTAATCCAGGATTGCTTTGATAAACTAAAGCCGGATGTTTTTGTAAACCATTACGGTTCAACAGAGGTCTATACTTATTCAATATGCAACTATTTAGATAAGAAGCCTGGTTGTGCAGGTAAAGCAGGATTCCATCAACGAATACGCGTTGTGAAGGCAGATCCAAGTGATTTATCTACCCCGGACGATATTGTTAATATTGGTGAATCAGGGGAAATTATCATTGATATTCGGTCGATTGAATCCTTTCAAGGTTATTGGAAGCGTCCAGACGCAACGGCAAAAGCAATTCGTAACGGCTGGTATTTTACAGGCGACTTAGGAGTTTTAGATGAAGATGGAGATCTTTTCGTTCAGGGCAGAGTCGATGATATGATTAATTCAGGGGGAGAAAATATTCATCCTCTTGAAGTAGAAGATGTTCTGGTGAAGCATCCTTCTGTGTCTGAGGCGTCTGTAGTGGGTCTTCCAGATGATCTCTGGGGAGAAGTCGTTGCAGCCTTTATCGTACCAAAGGACGATACATTGACTGAAGAGCAGCTTGATGAATATTGTCGGAATAGTAAAAACCTATCAAATTTCAAGAGACCGAGAAAATATTTCTTTGTTGATTCTATTCCCAAGAGTCCAGTTGGAAAAATATTACGCAGGCGCTTGCGCGAGGATTATACAGAAAAAATTATTTCAAAATAAAGGCGGACATATAGAGTAAGTTTATTTAGAAAGAAGACTATATATACTCTTATACAGGGGAACATCTTGGCAACGTTAAGAATCTTCATAATATAAAGAAACAATTCAAGGCTAGTTTATTTAGGTAATATCTATAAAGGGTGCCCATACTGACCAATTGTTCATGGCTTGGTATGGCACCTTTTAAAAGTTATGGTGTAATTTAAAGAACCTATGTTTATGGATGAGTATATTATGGAAACGTGAGGTTTTGAAATGAAGCAATATAAAGTATTTATATGGAGTAACAGAGCACAAGATTATCTTGCAATTCCATTTCATGTTTCTCGAAATGAAGCTGACCGCCTAATTGAAAAAAAAGGAGGGTATTTTATCAACAAGGAAGCACTCAGTAATTGGAAAGCGGAGACATGCATAAATGACAAAAAACAAGGAAATGGTTAGCATTTCTGCCATTCGGATAGGTTGTGTGATTTTGGTTGCCGGAGAATCAAAACGTATTGGGGAGACAAAAACTGTTGTTGTCAGTACACAACTGTATTCCAATAATTCAGGCTGTTTCTCTTACCGCTCTCCAAAGTTTCGCTACGCGTGTTATTGCCATTGTTAATCTAGACTGCCCAGGGGTTTATCATTCCTTGGAAGATCTTGATATAAAAGTAGTAGGTAATAAGATCGCTTGGGGAGGAAAGAGTAACTCGTTTCCACGTAAAGTTTCTGCTCTTAAAACTTTGAATTTGGATAGCTGCATTATTCTTCTTGGCCATATGCCCGGTATACAATCTAAGTGGATTGACAAAGTTCTGGATTATCATTTATCCAGTCAAGTAAGATTGTTCAAGAATAATACTTTGGAGCCTCGAGTCACCTAATGCTATTTGACACGAGTATTTTCCACTATATGGAAAGGGAAGTTGGAAGTAAGGGGAGTGTAATTTGATTCGTCGTTTTTCATTTTT
>JAKADF010000457.1 GCA_021820805.1 Bacillota bacterium | reverse complement strand
AAAAGCCGGTAGGGGAAGATGCAATACTAAACAATCCATCACTGCTAAAGGATTTGTCCGGCCTTCACCGCAACGGGATACAGTTAGATTGTTTAGCACCGCGGTACCAAACATGGATTCGCAAAAAATTAAGCAGCTGCTAAACCAGGCCGCTTCAGGGACGAAGGCAACGAGGATAGTCTATTTTCCGATTACGAGAAGTGATAACATTCCATGGTTATGGAATGAAGAGCTACTCACATTATGGAAGCCCTATACTTGTTTCCAATGATGTAGAGGTGTGGTAAGGGAAGTTATTGCACACTGAATTTGTTCAATATTTTGCGAACATAAATTTGAATGCACAACCAATCTGTGATAATTTCAAAGTGTATCAGAAGAGAGGTCGGGCATCGGATCCTAGACTTACCAGAAGCCAGGAAGAGGTTCTTAACTTTATCCGAAAATCCGCAAAGGACAAGGGATATCTGCCAACAGTTCGGGAAATTGGGGAGGCCGTTGGGCTTGCATCATCATCTTCCGTTTTTAGATATTTTGAATGTTTGGAACAAAAGGGATATTTACGGCGAGATCCTACAAAACCAAGAACTATTGAATTACTGACAGTGGACGACGAACGGAGCGTTAGTGGAGAACAAGAATCAAGCCCAATTATGTTCTCGCCGATAATCGGCAGTGTGACAGCAGGACAGCCTATTTAGGCTACTGAAAATATTGAGAGCTACTTCTCTATGGCGAAGCATTGGGTGGATGCTGAGAAAGCTTTCATCCTCAAGGTGCAAGGAACCAGCATGATAGAAGCTGGCATTCTGGATGGAGACTACATAATTGTCGCCCGTCAGGAAACCACGCAAAATGGCGATATTGTCGTTGCCATGACAGAAGACGATGAAGCGACAGTGAAACGTTTCTTTAAAGAGAAGGATTACATACGCCTACATCCGGAGAATCAAACCATGGAGGACTTGATTTACCCAAGCGTGCGTATCCTTGGAAAGGTGATCGGTATCTTTCGTAGTCTCAAATAGCGTCCGTTTACGCAAAATGACCGCCAATCTTTCGGCTACGGTCCCGCAACTGGCCCGCCTTTGTTAAGCTAACGGCACGAATTAGACTTGTTTCGCCGAACCGCTCGTGAACGTGGTCTATCGCGGCGTACAGTGCTTTCCTTTTGATTACGTTGTCGAATAAGGATAACTGGATATTATCCGAGAATTGCAGCATATCGACGCTTACGCATACAGCTCGGATGCCTATGTAACCATCCCAGTGGTGGTCAAGAAGAGCAAGCAATTCCGGGTATAGCTCCATCGGGTCGTTAGTAAAACTGCGTTGCGTTCTAGCTCTCTAGAATCCTCCGTCAAAGTGTTCATAGGTCACTCCTAGCCCCACTCGTCGACCAGCCTTGCAAGAATACCGAATATGTTGGCAGATTTCATCCAACAATTCCAGAATGACGACCGCAATGTCTGAACGCTCATAAAAATCTCCTGGAAGCGTGATACGGTGTGAAAATCCTTTGTAGCGTGCTGTAGCTATCAGGGTTAATCCCCGAATAGTCCTATCCATTTGCCCATCGATGAATGATCTCGCCCCACACTCCGAACCTGGTTCTGAGTCTCCCAACCGATATCCTGGCGACATCTCCAATCGTATCTGCTTTGAACTCGGCTCTTAATGCCTTTGCACGTTTTTTCAGGCCCCACATTTCTTCTACGGGGAGTGGATGTATCTTTGTCTTCACGTCATCCTTAGTCCACCATACAATTCCACCAGGAGTTTTCTTTGCCTTCACGTTAGACATTTTCGCTATCCATTTGTTTGGGGCGAGCCCAATTCTGCTGCGAATGCGAAATTGGTCCCAAATTTTCTCCTGAAGTCGACGCGCAGCCTCAATCGTGTCTGGGAATAAGTCAGAATGAGCAGGCATAGCAAAAAACCCTTCGTCGATACTTGAACTGTTCCTGAAAGGGGAAGTGCAGCCGCATCGTTTCCTGAATCATGATGGAGGTTTGGATATAGAAATCCATGTGTGGCTGTACAACAATCAGTCTGCGATTTAGCCTGAGTGCTTCACCGAGCCGCATTGCATTTGATACGCCAATTTTTTTGTCTATAGGAGTTGCCGCAAGAATGATTCCTGACCGACGTTTCGGATCACCGACAACAACTAAATCGGGGTCGGTAGAATCGTCGAATTCCTTGCGTCTTCCGGCGTACTCTTCCCGAGAGGCCACTTCACAGGAAGCGTAGAACGACTGCATATCGCATAACCCGTAAATCCACTCGGTCATGAGACAACACCTGTACGCTTGGCACGATTTTTTGATTCGGCATCAAGCATCTTTCGCATGAAAACGGACTCCTCGTATGAAGTTTCGAATTGATATTGAATCCAGATGTCATGCACGTTGTCCCGACGTTCAATGATTCGAAGGCCGCCACTTCTCAAGTCCTGCTCAAGAGCGTCGATTTCCTGCGACAAATATTGCTGCAGGTTCTCCAAAATCAGTAAGCTCCGAATAGTTGCTGTTGGTCGATCCATGTTAGCGCTCCTTATTATACGAACATATGTTCTTGTATTCCATTATATGAGGAGGACGGTTAAAATAAATGGGAAAAAGTTGGGTGACGGTTGAGAGGGCTGTGCAAAATACACATCGGATGTACCACAACCCGGACTGACAACATTATTGGAGTATTCGGATTTTAGGGTGAAATTAGACATGCAAAGTCCTATCATTCTTGCATAAACCTTCAGCTTTGTAACATCACAAGTAGTGTCGCTAACGGGCAGCAGTAATATGCAATAGCGGGTCTTGTAAAATAAACGCTATAGGAGTTACAGGGGAGAAGATGAAATTTTGGATATTCGTTGTGCAGAAGATGCTTCTTGCTCCTTCGAAAAACAATCTACTTGGGGGATTTATGGGGTTATCCTGTATGCCGTAATGTTTGTTGTAAGTATCTTGCTGTTATATCTCCTTACGTACAAGACGCGATTGGATTAATCGGTTTGGCAGATACATGATTAATATTGCTTGCTATCGTATACTCGATAACTAAAAAATTTGAGTAAGCAGGGATATTCGTTGTTTCGATGTTATCTCCAGTATGGCAAGGTTGAATTCTAATCGAAATAGCAAAAATAGAGAAACTCTTTGAAAAGTAGCAAAAACTGTAATGTCACTACTGGGCAGAATACCCAACAACACTCTTTATAATTGGTACTATCGTTTATACGGGTTACTTTGAGAAAGGAGGAAATGGATATGAATGAAATCCAACAAAAAATCATCGAAATAGTTCACGTTCAACCTACCATCACACCGTCAGACGAAATTCGTTTTCGTATCAATTTCTTAAAAAGCTACTTGTTGAGCACAGGGTTACAGGGGTTTGTCTTGGGGATCTCAGGTGGGCAGGATTCTA
>JAKADF010000456.1 GCA_021820805.1 Bacillota bacterium | reverse complement strand
GCGGCTCCCGTATGTGATATTTGGATTCAATTTGGCAACCAATTCAATGTCATTGTCGTGACTATATTTTATGTTTTCTTTTTCCGAGTAGGCAGTGTCTCCGGTGACCGTCTTGATTTCCACCCCGGCCGTCTTGCTTTTTTCAATCAATGTTTGTAGTTGTTTACCGTCATTCTTTTCACCTGTCGTGACAACAGCTGCTGTAATCAATCTCTCCTCAGTCATGGCAATATGAGTTTTGTATCCAAAGAACGAGGAGTCGGCGCTCTTGTGGCCCACCCTAGCATCCTAGTCCTTTGAGATTCGTAGTTGCTCCAAGTCATCCGCAACCGTTTCTTTCAATAGACTGAGTGGTTCTTGAACTTTAGGAAGCTGACAGACGCCTCTTTCTGATTCAAGCACGGCGATGAGTCTTTGACAGTAGGCGATTTCGTTCTCCAGCACATCGGTGGTATTTTTCGCTGGAAACTTGGCTTTCAGGGATTCGTCAACCTTGTAGACCGCTTTTCGCAACTTCCGAGAGCGATCCATGAGGATTTCTCTAGGAGATTTCTGGTTGTAGCGTGCTTTCGTATGGGTTGCATCGAGATAATCGCATTACTTTTGATAATTCTTTTTTGAATGGCTATTTCAACAGTCTTATTGATTAACATATCTAGAAGGTTGGTGTCCTTTAACCATAGCTTTCGAAACTTGGTTAAGGAACTCGGTTCAATCACCGGGTCTTCCGGTGCTATGTGAAGGAAGTATTTAAAGGACATGTCATATTTGGAGCGCTCGACAATGTCTACGTCGGATAACTCAAAAATTGCTTTTAAAAGCATGTACTTGATCATTCGAATCGGGTCAATGGCATTTCGGCCGTTATCCAGACAGTAGTGCTCTTTCAACTCTTCATAAACAAATGAGAAGTCCACCAGTTCATTAATCTGACGCAACATATTATCCTTGGGAACGATTAGGTCAATAGTTCGATGTAAGGGCTCAAAATTAGAGATTGTTGCTGTCGAATCAGAGGGCTCACCCTTTTCTCAATGATGCTTCAATTAATGAGAAAATAGACCCCCATTTAGACTGTATGTACTCCCTATCTCTGTGTTTAGGCAATAGGATGCCCGGGACACCAATCTTGACGTTTTACGCCGATTCAGTCACGCTAGTTGCATCATTGGATTTTGTTACCGTGTATCCTTGCTTCAACAGGCGGCGAATCATCAATTCTTCAGTAGAAATGGGCTTACGGGTTTCCAGGTATTCGGCACCAAGTTCGTGATATGGTTCACCGCTGCTGAGTACGTGGTACGCAATGACAAGGATCTTATGTGCGATTACCACTGCGGCTCGTTTCTTACTCTTGCGCCCGGATATCGACCAGAATTTTGACCCAAGGAAAGTACGAGTTTTGCTGGCGGCCCACCCAGCTTCTAGCAGCGCAGACCTCAGCGCCTGATTGCCTTGTGTCGTTCTCGATCTTTTTTTTTACCCGCACTTTCGTTATTTCCGGGACTAATCCCAGCCTATGAGCAAAGGTGGGATGCCGAGGGAAACACGGACATATCTGTGCCGATTTCAGCAAGAATCACTTTAGCTACATTTTGTCCAACACCTGGAATGGTTTGTAGCAGTTCTTCCTGTTTTTGATACGGAGTAAAGTATTGTTCCATGTCCTGTTCCAGGTCAGCAATGGACTTCTCAAGGAACTCCAAGTGCTCTAAGGAACGCTGAATAATCTTCCGATGGTGCAGAGTAACCCGTCCATTTAGAGCCAGTGTTAATTCAGGGATTTTAGGGCGCAGGCGACCGATAGCGAGAGCTGCAACCTGTTCTGGGTCAATGCTTTCGCCGTTGACCAAAGCATCTAGCATGAGACGACCAGACTTACCGAATACATCACTCATGAACGTAGAAATCTTGATGTTGGCATCCTCTAACACCTTGAGTATCCGATTACGTTCTGATGTCTCATATCCTTTGAGCTTTTTGCGATACCGAGTGAGATCGCGGAGTTCTCGAATTTCACGAGGGGCAACGAAACTGTTGGATACTAGGCCGCAGCGATGTAGCTCAGCAATCCACTGTGCGTCCTTCTTGTCGGTTTTGCGTCCAGGGAGGTTCTTGATGTGTGCAGCATTGGCGAGGGTAACAGCAAAGGTTGCTTCAAGGACGTTGAAAACTGGCTTCCAGTAGACTCCTGTGCTCTCCATGGCAACTTCTGTGCAGCCTGATTCTGCCAGCCAATCGGAAAGTTCAAGCAACCCGGACAGTACGGTGGAGAATTCCCGTATGGATATCTGTGGTTTCTCCTCCAAGGGACCCTTGAGAACACAAGCAACAACATTAGCTTGGTGAACGTCCAAGCCAGCGCAGCATATACGAATTGCGTCCATGATCTTCTTCCTTTCCAAGCAGGGCACAATCGCCTGACCCAAAGAAAATTGATGTATGTGCTCGTAGCGACAATAATTTGTGCTCAAAGGCGAGTGTGGCTAGATTATATAATGGGGTCGTGCCGCCATAAATGAACAAGCCTTCCTGTCCTGCTTGGTATCAGAATTGGTCATAGACACCACCCTGTAAACAGACTGCCTAACATTTTCATCATAATATTGTGCCCCACCAGGGGCATGCAAGATTATATAGAAAAAAGACACAACCTCATCAATTTCTTGAGGAATTGTGCCTTTTGCTCAATCAGAGGAACTTTTTCAGTGCCCTCATAGGGTAGGCCTAGGGATACTCAAATTGAACATCAAATTGGCAGAATCTTCGTCAAAATCAATTGGGTGAATCAGTTTCATTCATTTAGCTCTTAATCATTTGACGAACGCAGTGGGGTAAAGATACGAATCACCCTTAGAGGATATCGCAAAACTTCTGAGGGCGCTCTAAGTTATACCTCTAATTAATTGAGGTTACTTGTCGGCGTTTTTTTAACTAAGGACTATTCCGCTCCGAGTACAATGTCATCTTCCTCCCATGGAATTCGATCGAAAAACTGGATTACTACCGAGATGGTAACGGCGTTATCCACGAGTCGAGCCGATCGAAGCTTCACATCCGGAAGGATACCACTTTCTACAATGGGTTTAAGAAGTGCAGCAATATAGGATCCAACATAACGGTAAAAGCAACAATCCATTCCGATCACCTTGAAATAATAATATGGCCTTTCGTTTTCAAGCAATTCAATTCCGACCCACGTCTTGTTGGACCACTTTAAAACTGTGAGTGCATCTTCATTGAGGGATAAGTCTATATCAAGCGAAATACCGTCCAGTGCGTATGATAAAGCTTTGTCCTGAACGAGAATTTCAACCGTCGATGGATATTCGTGCATCGCCTTAGAGAACATACTTGCAATGTCACAAGCTAAATCTCGGGTAAATTTCATAATCCAACACCTCTCCGTCCTAACGATCGATTGTAAGGATTTGATATTTATAGA
>JAKADF010000455.1 GCA_021820805.1 Bacillota bacterium | reverse complement strand
CTACTCTAATTTATACCCTGTTTTCTACTCTGCTTTCTACTTGCCTGGCACTTCAATGAGTACTGCATCACCTTGTGCAGCACCGCTGCAAATTGCCGCAATACCAAGTCCTCCACCGCGGCGGCGCAATTCATACATTAGAGTCATTAAAATCCGAGCTCCAGTCGCTCCAATTGGGTGCCCAAGCGCTACAGCACCACCGTTAACGTTGACTTTATTAACATCTAGACCAAGCATCTTCTCTGACGTTAACGTCACGGCAGCAAACGCCTCATTGACTTCAAACAAATCGATATCTTTTAGGCGATATCCAGTCTTTTTTAGCAGTTTATCAATCGCGAGGCCCGGTGTCGTTGCTATATAAGCTGCTTCTGCTGCGGCTTCAGCGTACCCATGAATATAAGCCAAAGGCTTACGGCCCGTTTCCATCGCGTATGCGGCGTCCATGACAACAAGCGCACCAGCTCCATCGTTTACGCCTGGTGCATTGCCTGCTGTGACGGATCCGTCTGTCGTAAACACTGGCGAAAGTCCAGCTAATTTCTCAAGTGACGTATCTCGCCTTGGTGATTCATCCAACTCTACAACGAGAGTTCCCTTTTTAGAAGATATAGTTACTGGAACAATTTCTTCTTTGAAACGTCCTTCATCTATTGCGGCTATTGCTAAACGATGGCTTCGAAGCGACCATTCATCCTGCGCTTCTCTGTCTATGCCATATTCTTTCGCCACTGTACTCCCATGAACTGCCATATGAACGTTATGAAACGCACAGGTGAGGCCGTCGTGAACCATCAAATCGATGACAACGCCATCTCCCATTCGTAAGCCCGTTCGTACTTTAGGCAGGATATAAGGTGCATTCGACATACTCTCCATGCCGCCTGCAACAGCAGTTTTAATATCTCCAGCCCGAATCAATGCATCTGCCAATGTAACCGCTCTCAATCCAGACGCACAAACTTTGTTAATTGTTAAACTAGGCGTTTCCCAAGGTAATCCTGCCAGCCTTGCAGCTTGACGAGACGGAATCTGTCCGGCACCGCCCTGTAAAACCATGCCCATGATAACCTCGTCAACCTCTTGTGCAGCAATTCCTGCACGCTTCATTGCTTCTTCAATGACAAGGCCTCCTAGTTCAACCGCTTTCTTCGGGGCCAAGGAACCGCCAAATTTACCAAATGGTGTGCGCGCTGCACTTACAATTACTGATTTCGACATAACTTCTCCCCCCATTCTTTTTTGCCAAATCTGCCGTTCACCCTGTATCAAAAAGCCTGAAAATTCAAAAGAGGTGCTTAAACGGTGCAAGACACCGAATCACTCGGTGTCTCGCCCAAATTCTTATCTATTCTCTTTTGTATCATATTTTCGAACAAATGGCTCTAACAACACTTCACAAATATCCGAAAAAATGTTAATTCATTTATTCAATGGACGTTAGGCACTAATGGATTGTGCAAGTAATTCCATGACATCAAAAGTCGTGACATCATCTTCGGCACCTTTTGCTTTCGTTCCATCAATCATCATCGTCATGCAATACGGACATGCAGTGCTGATTATGCTCGCTCCGGTTTGTAATGCCTGTTCCGCACGCATAACGTTGATTCTTGTGCCGCTTTCCTCTTTAAACATACCACCGCCGCCTGCTCCGCAGCACATACTCTTATTGCGGCTGCGCTCCATCTCGACAAGTTTGAGTCCTGGGATGGATTCGAGAATATACCGTGGCGGATCGTAAATATTGTTGTATCTGCCTAGATAGCAAGAATCATGGTAAGTAATAACTTCCTCAACTGGCTTCGTCGGCTTAATCTTTCCTTCTTCAATCAGCTTCGCGGCAAACTGTGTGCTGTGATAAATCTCTGCCTTGAAGCCAAAGTCTGGATATTCATTTTTGAAGGTGTTAAAGGCATGAGGATCGGTTGTAATAATTTTCTTCACACCATATCGATTGAATATATCAATGTTTTTCTGCACAAATTCTTGATACAAGAATTCATTGCCAAGCCTGCGGGCTGAATCTCCATCGCTTTCTTCTTCAACACCTAAGATGGCAAAATCAACTCCAGCCGCAAGCAAAATCTTTGCAAATGCTTGGGCTATCTTTTGGTTCCGTTGGTCGTACGACGCCGCAGAACCAACGAAGAATAAGTATTCGGCCTGGCCGTTCACTTCTTTCATCGTCTTCACAGGCAAATCCCGAGCCCAAGTTGCACGTTCACGACGGTTAATACCCCACTCATTTGATTGACGCTCCAGGTTTGCAAACACTTTTGCAACTTCAGGAGAGGTTTTTCCTTCCGTCAGCACAAGGTGGCGACGCAAGTCGATAATATCCGATACGTGTTCATTTGCAACAGGACAAGCCTCTTCACAAGCTCGACATGTGGTGCACGCCCAGATTTCTTCCTCTGTAAACACGTTCGCAAAGAGCGGCTCTGATTGGTACTCTTCTGCTCCTGCTGCCTTTTGCTCAAGAAGCGCGGGCCCTTGCTCTATCAAATGCTCTTTCATCTTGAGAATCAGGTGCTTAGGAGATAATGGTTTCCCACTTAATGTCGCTGGACAAGCAACATGACATCTGCCGCATTCTGTACAAGCATAACCATCAAGCAACTGTTTCCACGTGAATTGTTGAATTTGTCCGACGCCAAATTCCTCAATGCTTTCGTCTTCCAAGTCCATCTTACGAATCTTTCCAGGTGGTTCGTAGCTTCGGAAATACCAGTTAAACAGTGCCCCAATCATGTGCAAATGCTTTGAACGTGGAATAAAAACAAGGAAGGTCATTAAGCACCCTACATGCAGCCAAAAAGCAATTTCACTAATCACTATCAAACTCAGTTTAGACATACCAACAAATCCACTGGCAATTGCGCTGACAATCGGCGACGACCACCCTGGCAATTCTCCGGCATAAGCCATGTCCGCTGCGGTAGAGACAAAATAGGTTAAAACAATAAGCCCAATCAGGCCTAGAATGAACCCTGCCTCAAATGTCTGCTCCAAACGCATCGGCTTAAGAATGTAACGTCTGATAAGGCCAACAATGATGGCCACCAAAACAAACGCTGAAAACATTTCTTGAATAAACAGGTAAACAGGTGAAGTTGCCCATGGGAAATGCCATCTCGTCAAATGGTAGATAATAAAGTCCATGTCACCAAACACAAGAAAAAGAAAGCCCCAGAAAATAAAGAAATGACCCAGGCCTGACGGCTCTGCGATGACTTTGCGCTGACCAAGTACATTTTGAATGAAACTCCATAGACGTGCGCCTGGTCTATCGAAACGAGACGGGTCTTTGGCTGCTAACGTTAGAAACCGAAAGCGTGCCCGTACGGCATATCCGAATGAATACAGCGCGGCGCCAAAGAGCACAACAAACAGCACTCCCTGTATAACTAGCCACGTTGTCGCTGTCATCAAGATTCCCCCTTTATCAAACCTTCAC
>JAKADF010000019.1 GCA_021820805.1 Bacillota bacterium | reverse complement strand
GAGGAAACTCCGGAAGCAGAAGGAGCCAAAGTTATTCAATCTCCAAAAGGTGAAGTTCAGTTCCAGAACGTAATCTTTAGCTATAAAAAGAATGTTTCTGTCCTCAAAAACCTGAATATAGACGTGTCTGCAGGACAGACCATCGCCATTGTCGGACCTACTGGTGCCGGAAAAACTACGCTGGTCAATCTGCTCATGCGGTTCTATGAAATTGACTCGGGAAAAATCACAATTGACGGTTTAAGTATTAAAGAGCTTAAACGGAGTAACCTGCACAGTATGTTCGGAATGGTTCTGCAAGACACTTGGCTTTTTTACGGCAATATTCGAGATAACATTGCTTATGGGCGCGAGAATGCAACAGAGGAAGACATTATTCAAGCAGCGAAAGCCGCACATGCAGACCACTTCATTCGTACGCTTCCAAACGGTTATGACACCATTCTAAATGAAGAGGCTTCAAACATTTCGCAAGGTCAAAAACAACTTCTTACGATTGCACGCGCTATACTATCAAATCCGGCAATTCTCATTTTGGATGAAGCCACAAGCAGCGTTGATACACGTACAGAAATTCAGATTCAAAAAGCAATGAAGCCACTTATGCAGGGAAGAACGAGTTTCGTTATTGCCCATCGACTCTCAACCATTCGGGAAGCAGATTTAATCATCGTCATGAATGGAGGGCGGGTCGTAGAACAAGGAACTCATCAATCACTTCTTGCAAAAGGCGGCTTTTATGCCGAATTATATAACAGCCAATTTACTGGGGGAACTCCACAAAGTGAAATTATTTAACGCGATCCGACAAGATTCTACCGCGAAATCCGCGCAAATGATCTGATCTCGAACCAATCAAACGATTCATATCGACAATCGGTTTAACTGAAATTGCTGAATTGCTAATCGCCTAATCGCCTAATCGTCGAATCTATTTAACCGATTTACGTTACAATGTGAACCAAATCTCTGCTGATTTTGCTAGCAGAAATGCAATTATGATTCCGGAGATTGGCGCTATAATCCATCCCTTAACAATATTCTTTACTGCTTTCCATTCAATTGTACCCGTCCCTCGTGCAATGCCTGCACCCATCATTGCACCGACTAATGCTTGGTTCATGGATGTAAAAAAACCAAAAGCCACGGCCAAAAGCACAACTAAAGCTTGCACAAGTTGTGCTGCGCTGGCCATAGACAGATCTACATGTACAATATCAAAGGCGACTTTCTTTAATAGAGGTTTTCCCCAAGTCAAAACGCCGATAAGAAGACCAATACCGCCAATGGTACCAGCCATCCAAACATTGAACAGATGCGTCATGATGAAAACGCCGGTAGCGTTAGATACATCATTTGCGCCCATAGTAAACGATGCCGCTGCCCCAACGATTACAAGAATCGTACTTAGTGTGCGGATTGTTGCCGCATGATGTCCGCTTTGTTCCGGTTTGAATCCAACAATCCGGTCAACTCCATGCGTAAATACGTACCCTAATAAAAGCGAAATCACAGGTGCAAGCACCCATACAACTGCTAATTTTAAAATCATAAACCAGTGTACTGCGATACCTGCGCCAAGCGCCGTTCCAACTACACAAAATACGAGAATTTGAATTGTGGATGTAGGGATTTTCCATGCAGTATATACCGTTGTAAGAACAAATGCTGCGATAATAATTACAAGCGCTGCACTCACTGTCACTTTACTTGCGTCTATAATTTGCAGCCCAACAGTTGTTTCGACACCGTGGCTTGCAAAAATGGCGCCGAACATTGCCAAAACAGCCATTAAGAACAGGGCTGGTATGAGACGGATAGAACCTGATCCATAAGGCATTCCCATGCAAGCACCGGTGTAATGTGCACCAATACTCCAGGCAAATGCCAAGACAACAAGTACAAGAACACTTGCCTCTACAATCATTTTTAATCACTCCAAGATTTTTTGTCTAATACCAATACTGTTTAAATTCTTTATCATTAATATATTCCAATTTGCTTCCTCCTTTCACTATCTTGAAATAAATTTGACAAATCAGTAACTAGACTTATAATTTAGACAAAATATTGTCGAAATATATCAACTAAATCGACAATAGATATAAAGAAAAGAGGGAAAGTGTAATGAAGAAAGTATGGAAGCAGGGCGCAGCGTTAGCCGCTTCAGTCAGTGCTCTCGGACTTTTGCTTGCTGGCTGCGGTGCAAACACTGGCAGCAATACGGCGAACTCTAGTGCAAATACTGCATCGCAAAAACCGCAAATGGGCGGAAATATCACCGTAGATTTAACACAGGCAGTTCCTGATTTAGACCCTGCCGTTGCATATGACACAACATCTGCAGAAGTTGACGAACAATTGTACGAGCCTTTAGTAACTTATCAAAAAAATACCTATAACATCGTAGGGGACTTGGCACAGTCTTATGAAGTATCTTCAGATGGATTGACATATACATTCCACATTCGCAAAGGCGTTACATACTGGAATGGTGATTCAGTAAAAGCCCAGGATTTTGTAGACGAGTTTGAGCGTGTCTTAAACCCGAAATTGCAGCCAAAGCCATCGCCTGGTTCTAGTTTCTTTTTAGATATTCAAGGTGCACAGCAATTCTTTGATGGCAAAGCAAAAACAATTAGCGGTATAACCACACCGGATGACAATACACTCGTAGTTAAACTTGTAAAACCTCAAGCCTTCTTCCTTCAAATATTAGCAATGCCGTTTATATCAGCCGTTGATCCTAAGTTTGTAAGCCAGGTTGGCAATGCAGCTCTCGATACCTCAAAAGCAATGGGTACCGGTCCATTTCAACTTGTTTCAAACGGCCAGGATAAAGTTGTTCTAAAGCGCAATCCTCATTACTGGCAGAAAGACCAATACGGAAATCAACTGCCATATCTAAATCAAGTCACATTCAGCATCAACAACAATGAACAAGTAGATGCTATGCACTGGGAACAAGGTTCGACAGCGTTTATGACACCTTGGACCATCGGCGGAGACGGTATCCCAACCAGTTCATTCCCGACGATTATGAACAATCCTAAATTTAGCAAGTTAGTGCAGAAACAACCACTTAATACCATTCAGTACGTTGGTTTAAATGTAAGCAAGACGCTGAACGGCAAGGCGAATCCACTTAGTAATGTATTAGTGCGTCAAGCTATGGAATATGCATTTGATGACCAGCAAATTGTTAAACTGAACAATAATGCAGTTCTTCCGCTCAATCAACCACTTCCTCAAGGAATGCAAGGCTATGTTAAGCAGTTAGATCCCGATGCAACGTACAGCCTTAATATAACCAAAGCTAAACAATTACTTAAGCAAGCAGGATTTGCAAACGGGCTTACTATAGATATGTACGACCAGAATACGCCTGACGCAGTAAAGGTAGATCAGGCTCTTCAATCGATGATGCAACAAATTGGGATTAAGGTGAACCTGCACGAGACTACTTGGAAAGACTTCTTGTCTAAGGTTATGACCGGAACGGATCAAATGTTTGTCAGTGGTTGGCAGCAAGACTTCCCAGACCCATCTGACTTCCTGAACACACTGCTCAACTCAAACCAAAGGCCGCAGAACAACTTAACAATGTATGACAACCCGCAGGTGGACGCATGGTTGAATCAGGCGCAGTATTCGACAGATCAATCGAAGCGAAATGAATTGTACGCAAAGGTCACAAATCAAGTGATGAAAGATGCAACTTGGATACCACTTTATCAAGTTGAAGGCTATTATGGCGTACAATCTTGGGTCCATGGCTTCTATACCAGCCCGGTTATGTATGATCCATTCCAATACATCTGGATCGATCAAAGCCATAGCTCCAACTAAATTTAATCATACAAAACAGAGAATCCTTAAATGGCGTCCGAATAACAATCAATTCGGGCGCCATTTAAGTTTTGCAGGAGAAAATTTTTGCATTCCTGAAGATAGACATATAAAGATTTGGCCGATCAAACTGATTGAAAAATCGGAGGTCCAAAATGTCTGACTTAACCTTTACTCTCTTAATACTTGCTGCGATAGGCCACTCTATCTGGAATGCGATTTCGAAACAAATACCCGAACGAGATACCTTTTTCACCCTAATCCTAATCGTCGCTGTTGTTTTGTACTCACCACTTGCCGTTTATATGTTGTGGGAACATCCGGTGCCATATCGTGCATGGATTTGGATATGTATCAGCATCAGCTTCGAAATATTGTATTTTGCTTCATTAGCAAAGGCATACCAAAACGGAACATTCTTAACTGTGTATCCAGTTGCAAGAGGCTCTGCCCCAATTCTCGCAACACTTTTCAGCTTTCTTTTAACTTGGCAATTCGTCGGAATCATAGGGCTTTCTGGCATCATCCTAACCGTAATAGGCATTCTGTTTATTAACCAAAAGCGGTTTTCTGTATACGAAATAAAGAATTCGCTTACAAATTCTAGTGCCAAATGGGCTTTAATTACTGGTGCGTGTACCGCATCGTACAGTGTGGCGGATTCAATGGGAGTTGCAAACATGCCTGCAATTTCCTTCAAATACATTGTGTTTATCGGAATGGTTTTTGGTAAATTAGCGTACGACAAAAAATTTACAGCACAAGTACCCTATATTCATCTCCTCCGGCGGCACCCAGTTAAGAGCTTAATTTGTGGGTTACTCGTATTTGGGGTTAACGCCTTAGTTGTTTATGCAATGCAGAGCACACCTGTGGCTTTCGTTTCTGCCACTCGTGAAACGAGCATCGTTTTTGCAAGTATCATCGGCACAGTCTGGCTCAAAGAAAGAATGGGACTAACAAAATGCCTTTCCATTTTGCTCATTTTTGCCGGCATCATATTAATAAAAATCGGCTGATTTACAAATTGATCTAAGACGTTTCCCAACGTGCTTAATCCCATGGAAAATTCCTAAAAACTCCGCTTACACCGTACCTGCAAAAGGGTGGTTTTCATATTCTCTGCCATAACCAAAAAGCAAAGGACTGTCTACCCTATGCAGCGAATCGTGGATAGGCTCGCAAAATGGAAAATGCATCGCTTTTATGCCAAGAATCCGGAGATTTCCGGCTTTTTGCCGCCTGCAGTTTTACTAACTCCTGCTTCACTCGTCAAATTTATCGAACAATACAAAACTGTATATATCAAAGCAAATACGATTCATACAGGCCGAGGAATCATAAAAGCATGGAAGAGTAAAAATGGGTACCAATATGTACGGGTACGTGGAAAGGTTATGAACTCCCCTTCTGCTGACCATTTGATTAAGAAAGTAAAAGAAATCAGTCCTAATGAATTGTTCATAGTACAGAAAGGAATCGATTTGGCCACAATAGGCGGACGTCCCTATGATATTCGAGTCATGATGATGCGGGACGGCACTCGTAAATGGCAGTTTGCCGGCATGCTTGCTAAGGTTCATGGACCGGAAAGCATCGTGTCAAATATTCGACGCGGCGGCGGGTACGTCATCTCTGTCGAGAAAGCATTGGCAGAATCGAACTTTACGGGCGAGAGTATTCGCCGCATCAAAAATCAACTAATCGGACTTAGCCAAAAAATTATTCAATACTCCGAGACATACCCGTTCTATTCATTCCAAAGCGGCATTGACCTTGCTGTTGACAAAAAAGGGAAGGTGTGGATTATTGAAGTCAATCTCCACAATCCATCCCATGGACTATTTAAGCAGCTTAGCGATAAAACCTACTACAATAGAGTGCTTAGGCTATACCGAGACTACCTGAAACATAACAAACGTCTGATATAGACAAAGTTACTTTACTGCCGGTAAAGTAATATGTACCGTGGTACCTTTTTCTTTCGTTGTATAAAACGGCTCGCCTAGTTTCGGAATACGATCCGCCGGTATTCCTTCCCCTTCATCAATAAAGTCAATATGAATCATTTTGTGGTCGCTGTTTAATTTCAAAATTAAACGTCCCCCCGCAGGCATTGCTTCGATAGCGTTTTTCACTACATTGATAAATACTTGCTTCAGTTGATTTTTTCAACTTTGTTCTTATTTCACAAATTTATCACGATTTGCGTTTTTTAGCGATATTGCCACTTGGCACGTAATATTTTGGAGTTGCGGAACCCCGCTATAACAACTGTGATTCCCGGAATCATGTATCCAATAACAAGAGCAATAATCGGATATACAGTTAAAACGAAATTGTGCACCTCGTGGCGAGAGAGAGGCATTGTGCTAAATGTGAAACCTGCTGTGAATAAGACGATTGGGAGTGTAAAATTCGTTTCATCTTTTGTACCAATAAGCTCTCCAACCCCTTTTACAGCGCCATATAAAAATATGGAGATGCGCAGAAAACTTCCAACCGTCCATAAAAACACGCCTAGAACGTCCAAACGCTCGAGGATTCCAAACAGATGAATGTATTGGATTTCCGTATATGTTGGATATACCAAAGCCTGTGCAAGTGACTCTCCGAAAACCATGATTGGCCCCGTAACTGGCCCAATAAACATGACAAATAGGATACCGAACGTTCGCAGCCCATGCTTTGGAAGAAGTTCAGGTTTTTTCGTTTCTTGCAACATCATCCCAAATACGATAAGTTCGGAAAACATTACAACATACATGAGCGTGCCTTGTGCGAGCGATCCGATTCCTCTGTCAAGGATAGGTAGCAATTGGCGTGGATCCTTATCTGGAAGAGTTGCAATCGCCGCAGTGCTGCCAAAAACGATAAGTACTGGCAGTAATAGTTGTGTGGTGCGAGCAACCACTTCTAGGCCCGCACGAACAACCCAAACGACAAGAAAAAGTTCGATAAGCAAAAATGCCTGATACGGTGTATGGGGATACATAAGCCGTAAAAAGCTTACAACTTCCCGCAGGGTTAAACCGCCTACAAGCGTAAAAAATAATATGTACAACATGGAAATTACAGTTCCGGTTTTAGTCCCAAAGATTTGCCTTGTAATGCCAATAAGCGATAATTTGGGGTACATCGATATTAAACGAAATAGAAAATAAAATACGCCTGAACCAATCAGAAAACCAATTATCATTGAAAACCAAGCATCCCGCCCTGCTGCAATATAAGACAAATGAACATAGATAAAATGACCGTACGATACAGTTGCAGCGATTAACATTATGAATAGTTGCATGTTTGCAATCTGCGGTCTCTGCGAATTTTGTTGCATCATTTCCGTAACCACCTAGATACAGGACTTAACCAATCAATAATAAAATTCAATGGGCTTGGCAACGCAAACGACCAACTGTACAGTACTATGAGTGCAACACCAATCCCTAAGCAAGAAATGTAGATTATCCACGCAATAAAACTTTTTTCTTGTTTAAGCATTCTATAGTCAATAACAATGCATGATATGAAAATAAAAAATCCTGTCATAAGATTGGTCATTTTGCATTCACCATATTTCCTGTTTTGTGATAGACGGACCGCTTGAACCCGAATTCATAACTTTCACTCGAACCTGTACATCAACAGGCATTCGACTGAATTCATCTCTCCAGTGAGGCTCCATCTGATGCCATACTTTTGGATATCGCTGATAAATAAGTTCACCAATCCCTAGAACATCTGACTTGCTTTGCTTTATCTTTGTAAGTGCGGATTCACTTTGGTTTTTGATGTAGTCAGCAAATGCCGCTTCCACTAACTTAATATTTTCGGGGTCACGCATGTTCAAATTTGTACTAGTAGCCACAGTCTCCTCTTCAGCATTGATTCGAATTTGAATAACAGGCTTCCCATTCACTAGCCGAACCCGCATCTTTGATTTTGACGTGATGCTTTCACCATTGACTGTCCCCACGTGACCAGGCACATGAACACTAATAATGCTTCCTCGAACTTGATTCGTCAGCCAATTAAAACCTTTGACATCTTCACCGTCTAACCAGCCGACCATCTTGTCATTTTGAAACAAAGCAATATGAGAAAGATTGAACGTGTTCGGTTCTTTACTTGAATTCGTTTCAACTGGTTCAATGCCTGGAAGCCATGGGTCACTCTTACCATTCAGTTCTTGTACAAAGTCCTTTGTAGTCGAGTGATACAGGAGCCCTTGTGAATGTAAGTTGTCGATTGCTTCCGATGGTAACCTGCTAAACGCGTAGGGAAGGTTTAAAATTGTCGAAGCTTTACCATGATACGAAACAAATAAGTGAGCCCTTAGTCGAGATCCCGGATGACGAACGATTTCATCCAGCACGGGCGATAAACCATATTTCGCAAATGATTCCCCAACAACAACGGCAAGTCGATGAGTGCGAATGGCTTTTCTTGCTATCTGGGATTGAAGCTTATCGAGGCTTGTTAAAATATCGGATCCATCTCGCTCCAGCGTAACAAAAGTATCCTTACTGCCTGTTGATGAACTTGAACCGCCGCTTGGGCTCGTACCGAGTTGGCTTGTTCGTGCTATTTGCAGAGAAACTGTATAGATGGGGCTTTCAGAATTTGCTTGTTTAATATCTACCCCGCTAGTTGTCACAATTGCTAATTGATCGATTTCATTCGAATCCCAACAACCCGTTATGCCAAATATCATTAACCCAACGAGAAGACCCATTTGTGTCAGCTTTACTTTTGAGTTCATGACCCTCCCCCTCGTTTTGGTATTCTATTTGAGGGACGCGTTGCACCGCTTTGGCGAACAGGATTAACCTTTGATTCGCTAAGCGGCCTGTATTTCATGCCCCAACGCGGCATTCGAATCAGTGTGTCTTTTACACCTTGCATCGATAACGGGCTGATTGGCTCCATATACGGTTTTCCAAATGAACGCAGGGAAGCTAAGTGAATTGTAATGGCTAATAAAGCAGCGATAATACCGAACATACCAAATGTCCCCGCTAAGATAATAATTGGGAATCGCAAAATACGAATGGCTGTTGCAAAGTTGTACCTAGGAATTGAAAAAGAAGCAATCCCCGTTAAGGCAACAACAATAACCATTGGTGCGGATGCCATGCCTGCTTGAACGGCTGCTTGCCCAATCACTAGAGCACCGACGATGCTGACAGCGGATCCGATTGCCTTTGGCAAACGTACGCCGGCTTCACGCAAAATCTCAAAGGTAATTTCCATCACAATGGCTTCCATAATTGCGGGTAATGGCGTGACTTCCCTGGCAGCGGCAAACGTAAGCAGCAGTCTCGTCGGCAGCATCTCTTGATGAAATGTTGTGATAGCTACGTACATAGCTGGTAAAAAGAGTGCAAAAAATAAAAATAAATAACGTAATATCCGGATAAAATTTACAATAAAATAGCGTTCATAATGGTCTTCGGCTGCGTGAATGGCTGTCCAAAAACTTGTTGGTGCAACGAGTGCGAAAGGAGAACCATCTGACAATATGACAACTTTCCCTTCTAAAAGGCCAGAAACTGCGACATCAGGGCGTTCCGTATTTTGAATTTGCGGGAAAGGGGAATAAGGTTCGTCCTCAATCAATTCCTCGATATATGCAGAATCCAATATGCCGTCAATTTTTATTCTATTTAAACGCTCATTCATTTCGGCTACTAGATTCATATCGACAATTCCTTCAATATATAGAACACATACATCTGTTCTTGTGTACTCACCGAGCCGCTTACTTTCAACCTTAAGATGCGGAGTTGGCAACCGACGACGGATTAGGGAAATTGACGTTGCAATATTCTCGTTGAATGACTCCCGCGGGCCGCGAATCAAAGCTTCCGTGTCCGGAATTCCAATTGAGCGATCCCGCCTGCTTACAAGGCTTAGTGCTAAACCCCTCGTTTGACCGTCAATGAGCAGAATGACATGCTGTTCCATTAGATCTTCAACAAGTTCTCCAATGGTATGAATCAATTTCCACTCTGAAATCGTTATGTATTCTTTTGCAAGTCTTTCAATGCTAACGTTTTTCTCTCGCTCATCGAACTTACCATTTGAACCTTTTATGAGCGGTTGCAGTAAATTTGCATCAATTTCACTCGATGAAGAAAGGCCCTCAATATAGATTAATTTTGCAGCTCGCTTGTCATACAAAATAAATGGAGTCATTACAACATCTGCTGATCTGGCTAAAACACTTTGCAACAAACGAACATTGTCATCTAAACGTGATACAAGAGGAACTTGGCTAAAATCCGGCATTGCTTCAGACAATGCATATGAGGTTTTGAGAGCGTACCCCTGTCGGTTTTTGTTACGAAACAGGCCCACAACCATCCCCCCTAATGAATGCAAAGTTGTTTCTAAGTCTGTCTACGGGAATGGGAATTTATACAGTTCTGGAACTTTGATTCCAATGCAGGTGACTTATTTAACTTTGGGATGCTGAAAGTTAAATTTGGCCCTAGGCTTCCTTTATTTCGTTGAATAAACAAACTTTCTCTTATTTAATAGGGACCTTAAAAATGAACATATAGGCAATAACGATGGGGAAAGTAAAAATCCAAGCTATAATAGGTTTTTTATAATGAAGCCGAATCATAGGAAACATAATGCAATCAAAGACAAGAGAACTCCATAAACTCCATCCATGTTCGTATGTGATTCTTCTTGTTACACTCAAAATTTCTTCAGCCCCTATATAAATTCCAATCCATATCAAGTAATGAAAAAAAATTTTTGCCCCTTCAGTCGGGTACCGAGATAAAAAGATGAAAATAGTGAAAGGGACGGATATAACAGCATGCAGTAAAACAACTATTGCTTGATTAAACAAAAAATCAGGATGGAATGTCCAAATTGCGAAATCCTTAGTTAGAAACTCATAAATCATAGAAATTGATAAGACATAAAGCATGGTTGGGTAATACTTTTGGAAGTTGCGCCAGTCTCCCCATTTCCACGCTGCTAAAATTGCACTTACCACAATCGCTGGGTGCATTAGTACTCTAACTCCATTCAAAACATTAAAATGCTTCCACATTATTTGCTTTTTTGTATTCATTCATGCTGGTTTTGAAGAAGATTTCGCTTATGAAAATTTCGAAATTGGTCATATTATGTTATATCTTTCCAAAGAAAGGCGCGAAGGCATGAATTTACTTGAATTTGTTGCAGATGTTTTCAAAAGCCGTGCAGATACAAAAGAAAAGCCCCTTACCGTGAATGAAGTTGCAAATTTATGGACGTTTTTAACTGCAACCGAAAGTTTCATGAACAGTGAAATGTCACAATATAACTTTGTACAAGACAAAGAATTAAAGGACAAAATTAAAGATTTATCTGAGAATCTCCATGCAGTGGTTATTTCAGAAATAAAAACATTGTTATTAAAAGAAGGCGTACAATTGCCCCAGCAGCCTGTCGAAAAATCACAACTTGATGTGTTTGTACCCGCTAGTACGCGAATGTCTGATGCTGAAGTCGGGAACATGTTGGCATTCAATTTAGTGTGGGCGATGAACTTTTGTGCAAGAGGGCTTACAGAGGCAGTAAGATCCGATGTTGGTACAATTTTTCTTAAGTACATGATTCAGAAAGCTGCATTTTCTGTAACATTAAAAACTATGTTAATGGAAAAGGGTTGGATAAAGATTCCCCCGTTAAATATTATTAAGCCATAAATAGCAGCAGAGAGCTTATTCTAGGCATTAACACATTGAATCCATGTGCCTCTGGGAAACTCGCTGTTATTAACCTTAGATACAGCGTTTCCCATTTCACATCTCGCGAGCACCCCGACTGCGGATCGGCTGCAGACAAATATGGTTCTGAACAAGCCAATACCGACAACCCCTCATTCCTCAATTTATATTGACAGCATGCAAATTTGTTTTTATATTATAAATATTAATTAACTAAAATATTCTCTTCCTGAATATCCAATTGTGAATTATGCAACACTATTTAGAGCAGATTGCACTTATTGAGCTCAATTTCTATGTGCAATTCTTAATCAAGCCAGCCAACTTTTCTCGGACAATTGAAAGTTTCGATTACTACCCTGTTTATCATTACTTTGGAGGTCTAAATATGATTGAATCAGCAGTACAGACATCGAACCGTATTACTGGTTCACGCAAATGGTGGGCACTCGCCACAGTACTTCTAACGATGTTTTTCTCATCAATGGATCAGACCGTCGTATCTACAGCGTTACCCACCATTATTAGTGATTTACATGGATTTAGTTTGTATGCTTGGGTTTTCACTGCTTATATGATGGCTTCTTCCGTTACGGTTCCTATTTACGGAAAGTTGTCAGACGTCTTTGGTCGAAAGCCGTTTTATTTATTTGGGTTAATAATGTTTGGAATCGGATCAGCAGTTTCAGGCCAAGCACATACCATGCTGGAATTAATCTGGGCTCGTGCCTTTCAAGGAATTGGTGCTGGGGCCATGATGAGCATGCCGCGCGCAACGGTTGGCGACATTTTCGACCCAAGGGAACGCGGTAAATGGATGGGCGTAATAGGTGCGGTTTTCGGAGTATCAAGCATTATTGGTCCAACACTTGGCGGCTGGATTACTGATACTTTTTCGTGGCGATGGGTGTTTTATATTAACTTACCTTTTGCTTTAATTGCAATCATCGGCGTATTTCTAGCGCTCCCTAAGGTTCGTGCAGAACACCGAGTCAAGGTAGACTGGTTAGGTTCTATTGGTTTAATTATTGGACTCATTCCTATTCTCCTCGGTTTCACTTGGGCTGGTACAAAGTACGCCTGGGGTTCTCCGATTGAATTGAGCTTCTTCATTGGCGGCGCAATTGTTCTAGCACTCTTTATTTTGTGGGAGCGTAAAGCCCCTGACCCGTTATTAACACCAGTATTATTTAAGAATCGCATTTTTAGTACATCACTGGTTTTAGGCGTGTTGGTTAGTATGACAATGTTCGGAAGCATCATGTTCCTGCCGGTGTATGTGCAAGGGGTGCTCGGACTAAATGCACAAGGAAGCGGATGGGTCTTGGCACCTATGATGATTAGCTTCATCGTTGGTAGTATGATATCTGGTCAAATCATGTCCCGAACTGGTAAATATCGCGTATTAGCTTGGATAAGCGGTGCAGTGATTGTTTTGGGTTCCCTCCTGTTAAATCAGATGAATGTTCACACTACATGGATGACAGTTGTTACGAATATGATTATTCTGGGAATTGGCATTGGGTCTTTGATGCCGCTCATGAACGTTGCCGTTCAAAATGCCTTCCCTTACAGCATGATGGGTACAGTAAACTCTACACAGCAGTTCGTAAGTTCACTTGGCGGTGTAATTGCTTCACCCATTTTTGGCTCCATTCTCGATAAATCATTTGCGAACAAATTAAGTTCGACATTACCATCTTCAATGAAAGTGTTTGAAGGCAAACTGGCAAATCTAAACCCACAGTCATTGTTAACACAACAAGCACAACAAGCCATTGCGGCAGAGTTTAATAAATTTGGTGCTGCAGGCCACCAAATGTATCTTCAATTAATGGATGCAGTGAAAGCATCGCTCACATTTGGCATTCAACGCTTGTTCGAATTCGGACTAATTTTCGCTATCCTTTGCTTCATAGGAACTTTCTTCTTACCCGAGATTAAACTAAAGGGTAAAGAATTTTTTGAGAAGGAAAAATCCCCGGATAATGGAATTCAAAGAGGCAATCAGAATAAAAGCAAAGTATGAAAATGAGGCTAAAAAACAACTTTAGCAAGGACATATTATGTCACTAATGAGTTCCCGCTATCTTCATCAACAGAATCGGATCGTGTAAACCTAAAAGTAAGTCCAGTCACAATCATGAGCAGAACACCCGTCACCCAAAAAACTCCGTGAATCGATGTCATACTGGCGACCAATCCACCAACAAGCGGGCCAGCCATGTTTCCTACTTGGTTTGCTGTTTGATTCAATCCAAAAGCACGACCTCGAAAACTTTGATCTGATGATTTCACTATAAGACCATTAATTGCCGGATAGACGGCACAAAAAAACGCTCCGTAAAAGAAACGTATGGCAGAAAAGGCATATACGTTTTCAAATGGGAGCTGCATTAGAGTCCAGATTGTCCCTCCAGAAAGGCCCACCAGCAGTACTTTCCGGAATCCGATTCTATCTGATGTTCTGCCCCAGAGCGGAGCGAACAACACGTTCGCTATACCTGCAAGTGAGAACACAATGCCTGAAATTAAAGAAGCGTTTGTGGATGAATGATTCAACTCTGCAATATACAACGTGATGACCGGTTCAATGGTCATGATGGAAAAAGAGGTAAACATGTTGAGTGAGAGTGCAGTGAGCAAAGGACGATTGTGACTAGCTTCGCGGAACATGCTGAATATAGACGCTCTCGTTTGTACAGGAACGAACTTCTCTTCCTTTACCCAAAAAAGAGCAAGCATGGTTGCAATAAATACGAGCCCGCCTGCACTTGCGAAAGCGAAACGGTTACCAAACCAATTGGCCAGTGCCCCACCAAGCAACGGCCCTAAAATACCGCCCGCTGCTGCCGACGAAGACACCATTGACAATGCAAAGCCCACTCTATCCTCAGGAGTATTGGTTCCAATGAGTGCGATAGAATTGGGGATGTAGCCAGAAAGAAGACCTTGTGCAAGCCTGATTGCAAGGAGTTCGTAAGGATTATGTACGAATGCCGTTAATGAGTATGTTGCGAAAAGAACAAATCCAGCTCGTATAATCATTGGCTTTCTTCCATATCTGTCAGCGAGCGCTCCCCAATAAGGCGCACTTATTGCTCCGCCGAAGAACGATATACTGTACAAAAGACCTGACCATGTCTCAACGAATTGATGTACTCCAAGCTGCAGCAGATACAAAGGTAAAAACGGAACAACCATCGAGTAACTCGCAGAAACAATTAAGGTTCCTAACCATAGCACAGCAAGGTTCTTCTTCCACATCTCCAATGCTGGTATCACCCCAGACGCTGCCAGCGTTTTAGTTAGTCATACGAAACTATACCAGCATTCACTGATCTATGCATCATCTAGCAGTGACACTTTGCCTTTTTGAATTTTTGTCCAAATACATGTTACTGTCTGCTTCAAAAAATAATTGTTCCATTACTCCTATAGAGTGTTCACTGAAAGCACAACCTTTTGATACTTTAATTTGTATGTCGTCACTTTTCTTGTTGTAATCCAAAATCCTTTTTGATATATCCTCCAATACATCTTCAACTCTTACTCGTTTTTCACCAGTAATAAGGACTATGAACTCATCTCCTCCGATTCTAGCTACAATTACATTTTTATCTGAGCAATTATTCAGTACCCGAGCTGTCTCTTTTATCAAGGCATCTCCCTTTTTGTGTCCAAAATTGTCATTTACAAATTTCAGCTTATCTATATCACATAAAATAATACCGATAGATGTATCGATTTCATTGCCATACTTCTGAACAATTCGCTCATAAAACTCTCTGCTATACACACCAGTCAATGCATCATGGGTTACCCTATACTCTAAATCTTGCTGCAGCCTTATTTTGTCATCAATATTTCTGATAATGCCTTCAACCGCTATCAAATTTCCTTCGTTGTCGTAAACAGGGTTTGCATACTCTTCAAAGGTTAAGTATATTTGTTCGTTATTTCTCCAACGTTCAATTATAGGTTTACTAAAATCTAAATCACCGTGCACCTTTCTGCTCAATATTTCGTAATCATCCGGATGGATTCTCTCAAAACATACGAGAGGGTTATCGTATGAGGACTTAACTACACCAGAGCCTAAATAATTATCTAATGATGGGCTGACATATCTAAATTTGAATTCTGGTTGAACCTCGAAGTAGTATACGATGTCCTTCGAATCTTCAACTAGCTGTATAATTCTCTTCTGTGTATCCAATCCGGTTTCTTTTGACTTAAATGGACTAGGAATACTATGAACCACTTCTGCAGTTATGCTTTTTGTTTCTACTCGTTCGTTAAACTTTAAATGTGAATTTTTAGGTTGTTTTCTATTCGTTATATCTCGTCCTACAATAACAAAGTATTCCACATCTCCACTGTCGCCCTGCACCGGAGTTCCTTTAACCTCTACATACACCCAATACCCATTCGCATGCTTATATCGAAATTCAACATGACATGGCACCTTTGAATAAAACATTTGAGCAAATTGCTTTTCAACACGCAAAACGTCATCGGGATGAACCAAATCCAAAGCTGACAGACCTTCGTACCGCTCTGGTGGAAATCCTAAAACCGCTTCATGAGAAGGCGATGCATATGTAACGAATCCGCTAGTATCCACGACTCCAATAAGGTCCTGTGTGTTTTCGGCTATCAGGCGATATTTTGCTTCACTTTCTCGTAGTTTCTGTTCTGCTTCCTTCCGCAAGGTCACATCTCGAAAAAAGAGTTGGACTGCAGGCGTTCCGTTATAAATTATTCTCCCGCCTGTCACCTCGACCATTATCTCTTTTCCATTAAGGCAAATACATCTCTGTTCAACTATATCAATCGTATCTTTTTCTTTCCCCATCGTACATACAATACGATCCGCCAATTCTTCACGTTCACTGGGACACATGAAATCAAGCAATGAGCGCCCAATCAAATCCTCACGACTAACAGCCATAACCATGTCTACTGCAGCATCGTTTGCATAAATAATTCTCCCGTCAACATGAACGACTACAGCCTCTGGAGATAGTTCAATCAGTTGGCGGTACCGTAATTCGCTTTGCAGAATTTTCTCTTCCTGTTCTTTTCGTTCTGAAATATCACGGGACACTATCAAGACGTACTCAACTTCACCATCGGATGATAGAATTGGTTTCCCAAGCGCTTCAAGCCATATGTACGACCCATCTGATTTATAATATCGATACTCAGCATTCACTATATTTTTACTTGTTACAATACTGTCATAGAGTTCGCTTATTCGAACAGCATCGTCTTGATGTACATTTTGAAGGCCGATCTTACCTCCACTCTCGCCCAATGAATACCCGAGCAAACGTTCGTAAGAAGGGGAAAGGTAGCGGACTTTTCTGTTCGCATCTAAAATGGCAATAAAATCCTCAGAGTTGTCAGCAATTAACCGATACCTTGCTTCTTGTTCTGCAAGACGCTTAGTCAGAAATATAGTTTCTTGTTCTTTTTTGACACGTTCAGAAATGTCAACACATGAACCAATAACTTCACAC
>JAKADF010000454.1 GCA_021820805.1 Bacillota bacterium | reverse complement strand
AATGGCTAAGCTCGATGCGTACGTCCGTCAACGTATTCGTCGCTGCCGCTTATCTCAGAGAGGTGGCAGTAAAACGTACAGGAGAGCCAATATGCTCAGCGTAATCTACACCCACGAACGTCTTGTGGGGGCCGGGCTTCGATATGCCGAAAGAATCATCCGGGATGCGGCCACGGGCGAACCACTGACGGATGACGAGTATTTGGTGGTCATTCAGCAGCGCCGGGAAAAGGCAGCCTTAACCAAACGGCAACGTAAGGCCAATGATACAGCCTATTGGTCTCGACGGGCAGCTGCGTACGAACGGGCACAGGAACGTGTGCGAAAGTTCGAGAGTAAGTGACGTAGAGCGGTTTGCGGGAAAACCGCACGAGCCGTTCATTGAGGGGCTGACCTTGGAAGAGGTCGGCCTACTCTATCAAAGACAGTTGTAGCTCTTGGGAATCAGTTAAGATCGTCTTACCGTTTGTGTTTGGAAGTCCGGAAAGCACTTAATTGAACATGCCCCAGCGATTTTTAAAAATTCATATTAGGTACTGGTGCCTTTGATGCCGGAATTGGTTCACCTGTGTTTTGGTCGAGAAAAAGTTTATTATCATACAGATGTTTAAAATTAAACATATTGTCAATCGATCCCGAGATTGCATCGAAAGACGCTCCACCGATGCGGCTTAGGTGCCAGTTATCTTCGATGAATCGAAGGATCGATGCTTGATTAATCACGGTATGGGCTATGAAGTCCTGTTTTGCATATGGGGAAATGACCAGAAATGGTAACCTTGGTCCATACCCCGCTCGATCCTGATACCCACCGAGTACAGGCTTATGAACTCCTGTATTACCAATTCCAAACAACCGATCGTTCTTCGGGTCTTGTGAACCATTCACAAGAGGAGGCATTACTTGATCATACCATCCATCCGAATCATCGTATGTTATAATGATCGCCGTACTTTTCCACGTAGAGAGTTTTTGTATATTGTTGATTGTATTTACCAAAAAAATTTGTTCGTCTAACGGATTGGAAGTGCCTGGATGACCTGTCTCAAAGCTTGGTGCTTTAATGAAACTGACAGCAGGGAGATTTCCTGAATCCGCCGCCTGCCAGAACTCTTTAATATCATATTGATGATTTGCTCGATCTTGATGACCAATCATTGCGACAGATGTAGGGTATAAATGGTCAGGATTTGCAGTCGACTCATAATACTGAAACGGTTCCTCATACGATGAGTATTCTTTCGAGATGCGCCCAGTTAGACTTTTGACTGTATTAGATGGGTCATGAAATCCCCCTTTGAAATACCCCCACGTGATATGCTTAGAATTTAATAAATCACCGATGTTTTTGCCGGTCATCGCAATGGATACTGTATGTGTAGTGTTGTCGTAATAAGGAGCTATATTTTGAATAACTGTCCTGTTTGATATGATGCTGCTAGGTGGATATCCTTTTTTCCCTAGGTATAACTCTTTAGCCCTTCCAGATGTAACTCCATTACTGTACACAATCACGCCATGTGTTTGTCCAGAAATTAAATTCAGATGTCCCACTAGTGTTGGTCCATATGTAGTACAAAACGCATTATCACTCATAGCAAAGTGTTGTGCATAATTCCATAACGCTGTCACAGTGTTTCCATCAAAATAATTCATGGTTGTCTTGTAGCCATTAACCTGTACGAATTTGTCAACTTTTCCTCCGTCATAATCCTCTTGCTCCCACTTATAACCGTGATTGTTTCCACGTACTGTTAAATCAACACGATCAATACGTTGCGGATTTGCTAAATTTGGATTATTAGTTAATAAATTAGGATGAGAAATGTAGTTGTTCGGGATCGGTGTATGAGGGGCTGCATGGAATTGAGGTTCACCCGGAGGATTCTTCGCAATGGGATAAGTTCCAAAATAGTGATCAAAGGAAGAATTCTCATCAAAAATGACGACGAGATGCTTGATAGGCGTTGCTGTACTTTTTTGTTCCTCTTTTATAGATGTCTTTACGGTTAGAGAACTAAGCGCTAAAACACAACTGAAAAGCATAATAAGAAGATTCGAGAACCTAAACAAAATCGATTCCTCCTCACACCGAGCCACCTCTCAACAGAATAGACATTCCTTACAAAGAAATAGTTTACAAAGCGAAGGATAATCAATAAAGGAGAGTTTCATTAAATCTCTCTGTGTCTCGTACTGTTGAGCCTTCAAGCAATTTTTATACATTGGACATAGTTCTTTCTTCGTACAAGATGTCCAAGATCTATTTGCCAAATACAATATCGTCCACCTTAATCGCCTTCCACATCATACTTGTAGGATAGGGGACTGGATACCCAGTCTCTCCGGTTTGATAGGCCAACTCACCTGATGGTCTGAACCCCCACAAAATCCGGCATGCTGATTTCGCACACTGGGCTCTTCAGTATTGGTCACTTGCTTAGATTTTTTTAACCGGTATGGATTGTATCCGATTGAGATTTTATTTTCTCCTATTAAACCTCTTCTGGGATGTATGGTATGAAGCGTTAGATGTGGCTGTTTCATTGTTATCACTCGTTCAAAAGGAGTATGCTACTATTATACCAAATATACGTTTGCTTAACTGTCAAACTGGGGTAACGGATAGTCATGACAAGAAAAGCAGTTCGATTCAACTTAATACAATAAAAGTATTATTTGGGGGCATATTTATGGGCTGGTGTTCGAAATGCCAAATCTACTTTTATCGACCGGGTCACAAGAGAGTATTGAAAAGATGTCCACAGTGTAGGAAGATAGTCAATTGGTTTGCCTGTAGAAGGGCCACGGCCACATATTCTGTGAAAGAGAAAATTAACATATGAACATCCTCATCCTCTGTGCAAAAAGTTAAAAATCCCTCCAAAAATATATTGAAGTGCAAATTCGATCGGCCACTTGATTCATCGAAGATTATGAAGTTGGTAGATTGTCGAGATCTGCTATCTTCATGCATCGAGATCAGATCAATTGTTCGAATTTCGCAGTAGAATAATGTCGAAAAATAGTAATTGGTGCGTGCCGCAGAAGAGATTCCTTCACCTTTCAGCCAAACCGAGGATTCGATTATTGCTGTATATTCGACATGAACACCATCTTTATCTGGCATGACGGCGTATGCACGTCATCAAGAACTGGTTGAATAAAATAATTTTTTCAACCGTAATTCGAAGAATCAATTTTATATTTGTGACTAGAAAGTAATTATTTAGTCTATGGGAGAGCCATTATGAACATAAAAACAACTCTATCTGTTTGCTAGTTGGAGTTAGTTCGTACTTGGCAATTCATGGTATTTCGTCTTATCACTCTGGCGAATTCTAAGTATTTACTAACCAATGATTCGAATTTAGGTTTCAGCCGTCATCACAAATTGGCTCAATCGCCTTCACAGCAGCAAGTGCAACAACAGAATACACAACAGTCACCTCAACAGAGGCAGGCGGAAGGCACGAGCA
>JAKADF010000453.1 GCA_021820805.1 Bacillota bacterium | reverse complement strand
TCTCAAACAATTCCCTGCTCTTAGGGAGGTGCAATACATGACAGACCCGAATCCCTATGATGCTCCGAGACAGACAAGAGACGAACAAGACAAACCAGACACAGGAGTGAGGATTTTGCGGAAACGGGCGCATGTCAGTGCTCCAATGCCTGTTCCTTCGCCGTATGAACAAAGGATCAAAGATGAAAGCAAGCGGCTTATTGAGCTATACGGGAGGAGAAAGAGGGACAGGTAGACACGAACACAGGAACCTGAGATAAATCGTTCATTCTCCAAGGTCCCCACGGCATTTCGGAACATCCCTCACTACGAAGGACTGTGGCAATCATCAAACTGTCCCAATCCCTTGGAAGTACGTCTTGGAGCTTGGATCCACATAAAACAGTTCCTTTGGATATGGAAACTGAAGAGGTGGCAAAGAAGATGGGTGAAAGTATCTATAATTTGCGATCTCACCGTCAACAGGATAAAGTACCCCGCCCTCCACAGTGCATTCGAACACGAAATTGATATATTCGACTTGATTCCCGTCTGGGTAAGTCCAACGAAATTGTTCTCCGCCAAACACACCCAAAAGGTTTTTCGGCACCACATTTAACCCTGTTTCTTCATAGACTTCGCGAATAACAGCTTGAGCTGGTGTCTCGCCAACTTCTATAGCACCAGCAGGAAAACCCCACATTGTTCCGCCTGCTTCCTGTACAAAGAGAATTTCACTCTTTTCGTTTCGAATTATCCCTACAACACTGGGGCTAAAAATTAGTTGATTACCGATTTTACTGCGTAGTGCTCTGTAATACTCTGACATTGGCATCGAATACACCTCAACTAATCAATTTCGAGAGATAGTCCACAACACGCCGACAATGTGGCATGCATCAATATTCAATTTACTGCGTTAACGTGGTCATTATTTGCTCTGCGTAAGAGTCCCAATCCACTTCATCTGTTGTGATTTCCATCGTAGGAATCAAAGATTGCCCCGCGCACTGACGTAACTTATCTTGATCGACTAAGAATTGTTCACAGGTTTCGGCAACTGACAAACCGTCCTTCATAACATACGATTTCCAATCCTGTCCATGGCTTTCGATAAACCGCGACTCGACTACTTCTGGTGACAGAGTGAGAAGTACGCAAACGGGCATTTAGCTTTGCCATGCGTTGTTCCAAAGTTTGTATCCCTGGACTGTCTCCGAATGCATGACGATGATTTAAGTGAAATCTCTCCAGTACGTAGAACACGCCATGAGACATTTTCATATGCCCAAGAGAATCTATCCAGGTATACAACTGTTCGATGTAATCCACATGACGATTTAGAAGTTCCATATGTTCTTCTTGTTTTAGCGAGCGCAATACACCGTGGTCGCTATGGAGGACTTGCGAATAATGCTCGCTCACCGCGATCAGTGTTTTCTCTGCATGTAAGATTTGACTTTGTGCCCTCTTCAGTGCAGTAAAAACCGATGCCTTACCTGATGTGGATAGCCCCTCAATGATCACGCCACGTATAAACGTCTCACCCCAGTCCCTTTCTGCTATCTTGCATAAATTGGTGCATTTGAAATTGGAACATCTATGCTGTCTCTTGCCACACATACACCGTTGTGAATGATGTAGCATTCTACATAATGCGCTCCTCTGAAGGACGTTCTCTCGATTTTTTCTTTGCCGCCTCTTATAATTTCGCCACGTAACTGATTCCTACGAATGGCTTCCTCTCCCCGATTTCGGACTTTCCAATATATTTCGTAAGGAACCCCTCTATCGGCTACTTCATTTCCATCGATAAAAAATGTGAGTTGTTTGTTGACTAACAGAGGCTTACCCTGTCGTAACAACGTTCGCAATAACGTTTCCCTGAATCCATTCTGCTTCACTTCGCAGTCGATGTTCAGGCTATATCGAATGTCCACAGAGAACATATCTTCAATAAATTGCTCTTTATCTGTGTATGAGGACATCGTAAAAACAGCCTTTTCCAATTTTTGCACGGGTGTGGGAGCAGGGAACTTTTTGCCGAACAGTTCTTGCAATACTTCATAAAGATTCTCACTATCTTCATCCAAATCTTTGAGTTTGTTATACACTTTGTCTGCTTTGGTGACAAAGGCTCCACCTTTGTTATAGACTTTTTGGTTACTGCCTAATGCATACCAATACTTTCGGTCCTTATCTAAATCTTTAATGTATCCAAACAAATCTTTGAGAAGAGATAGATAATCTTCAAAATCGGCAGTCTGATAGGATGGATATTCCTCAAAGAAGTTATGCACCAATGTATCCACCAATAATCCACCCATTTTAAACCCAATATGGTTTTTCCATGCACGAACCAACTGGCTGACATATTTGAAATGTTGGTTCGTATTCTCGATCATAGACTCACTGGCTTCGATTTCAGGCATCGGATCTGTTTTCTTCCACTTCCCCCCGTTGTTCGAGTCGGGATAAGTATAACTACCATCCGATTCCAAAAAGGCTGGACAGACCTCAACCTCGTAATTGGAGAAGGAAACCACTACAACTTGTCCGTCGCCTCTGACGATGGTACTCTCGTGTGTGTACCGTTTCTTGATTTCAGCTTTGACCGCTTGAAGCAAGGCAGATTGCCCGTTGCCTTGATAATTGTTGTATTGCTTGTACATTTCATCAGGTAGAACAAAGAGCATATCCATATCGCTAACGCCCTTTATGGCGGTCTGCCGTCCTAATGAACCGACTTTATAACCATGTTCTGATTCGCTATTGCTATCCCAAAAACTCATATTTAAACGCTTTGTAATTGCCTTGAATTTCGCATCAATATCCTCTTGATTATCTACTTGGATTGACTCGATAAAATCTTCGAAGTCTTTCGCTAACATCAGCTTCCACTCCTTACAAACACGTAGTACCAACCCCAACAAAATAAGAAGAATATAATGATGAAGACAACGAACGATTTCGGGATGTAATCCTTCCAAAATGTCAGCTTTTTACCTTCCTTTACCTAATCTATCTGCATTTGAAAGAAAAATTTATAATGAGCGAACCAGTCACTTCCGAAAATCTGCTTACTGATGCTCTTTTCGATAAATTGGTTCTCAATTCGCTTCATTTCTTGAAATTCAACAGCGTAATTATCCTTATCTGAATCTTTCACCTGAAAATAAAGCTCCCTTACCTCATTAAACAATCCAGTGAGTTCTTTACCGACTTCCTCATAACGTTTTGAGTTATAAATGCTCATGGATAGGGTTAATATGCTGACCAAAATTAAAACGGTCGAGATCCCCGTATTGTATGAGTTATGCGGATAGGCTAATTGTCCAATGCCAATGAATATAACAAGGATAGAAATGATCCCTGGAAGTTTCTCCACCATATCGAATGTAGCAAAATGCTTTTTGGCTCCGAATCCAACATTGAATCCTACGGTTGCCAAAGACTTTAGCATTGATTCTTTATCCATGGTTCCCACGACGGTCCCTCCTCAACTTTT
>JAKADF010000452.1 GCA_021820805.1 Bacillota bacterium | reverse complement strand
TATACAAAACCGGTGATTGTAACGCAAATTGAGCAAGCAGGCATTTCTGCTTACGAGTTTGCAGATTTTAATTCAATATCAGATATCGAAAAGAATATTAAAATTGTCGGCAAGATGGTAGGAAACGAAACAAAAGCAGACAAAATTGTTCAATCAATGAATACACAACTAAAAGATATTGCAGACAGCGTCAAAGGTCAGAAAAAATTGAGTGTCCTAGACTATAGTTCATTTGGGTTTGCAGCTGGCTCGAGCACAACAGTGAACGATATGATTACCTCTGCTGGTGCAACGAATGCTGCTTCATCATTAAACGGTTGGCAGAAAATCACGGATGAAGAAGTGGTGAATTTAAATCCAAGTGTAATCATCGATGCAAGCAACGATAAAGGGTTCACAACTAAAATCATGCAAGATCCTGCGTTAAAGACTGTGAGTGCGGTCAAAAACCATCGTGTTTACGAATTAAACGGCGCAGACATGACGAGTGTGTCCCAGTACATTGTAGGCGGAGTCAGGGATTTAACAAAGGTTTTGTATCCATCCCTTAAAATTTCAAAGTGAAACAAGACATCGTACACAGCACACTTGTTTTGGGCGGTGCCCGCAGCGGAAAAAGTTCTTTTGCAGAGTCACTTGCAGAAAAGTATGCAAAAGAATATAGATTGCCTGTAACATACATTGCAACAGCTGAAGTGACAGATAGTGAAATGGGAAATCGAATCAGGCGTCATCGGGAAGAGCGTCCCGCGACTTGGAGCACAATTGAAGAACCGATTGAAGTGGCAAATGTTTTAAAAAACATGAAAGACCCGCAAGTTGTTTTAATCGATTGTTTGTCGTTGCTTTTGAACAATTGGCTTTACTACGGAGAATACAGTGAAACAGCTTTTTTAAAGAGAAAAGATGAATTTGTATCAGCGATTGCTTCAGCAGAGTGGCCAATTATTATGGTTTCTAATGAAGTTGGTTTCGGGCTCGTTCCAGCTGAATTCGAGTCACGGGTATATCGTGATTGGCTCGGCTGGTTAAATCAGGCAGTCGCACAAAGGGCAAGTCATGTTTATTTGGTGGTTGCTGGTATTCCAATTGACGTACGCAAATGGCAAGCGTCATGGTGAATAATTTCTGGTTGACAGCAGGTGCTTTGCTGATAGATAGAATTGTCGGGGATCCGTCATGGATATTACACCCTGTCATTGTAATTGGAAAATGGATTGCCTTTTGGGAAGCTCTGATGAACCGGCAACACCATTCTCGTACGTGGAAAAGAATATCCGGTTGTCTCTTGGTTGTCATGACGGTTGGACTATTTGCAGGTGTGACCTGGTTTGCTGTGCATCTCCTAAAGCAATATTCTCCAGTCGTTGCAGGTGCAGTACAGCTATGGATCATCGCAACTACAATTGCATGGAAAGGACTCATGTCAGCGGGACGAAAGGTAAGAGATAAGTTGTTTCAAGGTGACATCAAGTCTGCACGGGCCGCTGTAGGTGAAATTGTTGGGCGTGATACAGATGCTTTATCAGAATCGGAAGTTACTCGAGCAGTTGTAGAGACGTTAGCTGAAAACATTGTTGATGGGGTAGTATCTCCTGTATTTTATGGGGTGCTTGGCGGTGCTCCGTTAGCAATTGCATACAGGGCTGTTAACACGCTCGATTCTATGGTTGGCTATAAAAATGAACAATTTCGTTATTTCGGATGGGCATCCGCCCGTTTTGATGATGTGTTGAACTATCTTCCTGCTCGAATTACAGCAGGGTTACTCTTTGTTGCAGCAATCCTTACGGGAAGCGACGCATTAGCGGGGTGGCGTACATATAGACGTGATGCAAAAAAGCATCCAAGTCCAAACAGCGGCATCCCAGAGGCTTTTGTTGCCGGAGCACTAGGCGTTCAACTTGGCGGTTTGAATTATTATTCAGGTCGTCCATCATTACGGCCTAATCTTGGATTTTCCTACCGAGAGTTAACGAATCAACGTGTTATTCAAACCATTCGGCTTGTGAATGTGGTTGGTTTTATCATATTTATTGTTCTCGTATTTGGAGGATACACAGCGTGGCTCCTATAAGATGGTTCATACTCGCACTTCAGTTTACAACTATTTTACCTGCTCCGATGCTGAAGAATGTTTCGGAATCTGATTTGCGGCGAAGTGTGTTGTTCTATCCGGTAATCGGACTCTTACTTGGCTTTTTATTATGGGTTACAAATGCCTGCGTGGTACAAATCACTTCTGTACCTGCAGCAGCGGTTTTTTCTTTAGCAGTCTATACAGTTTTAACAGGAGCACTTCATATTGACGGTTTTATGGATACTGCTGATGCACTAGGTAGCAACCGTTCTCGTGAACGTGCGCTTGAAATTATGCGAGACAGCCGTATCGGCGCCATGGGCGCCGTCGCTGGTGTTCTTCTACTAGCAGGAAAGGGATGTGCGATTGCAGCAATTCCAATTCATGAATATTGGATGTTTATTTTGATACCTGGTCTTTCAAGGCTCGGGATGGTTTGGTCTATGAGAATGGCTCCGTATGCACGCGATTTAGCAGGGTTAGGTCAAATTTATGCGGGAAAAATCCCCTTGTGGGTAGAGGGCAGTGCTACTGTAATTGTTGGTGTGATTTTTTTGGCAGCTTTTTCGTTTCGGGGCCTTTATGCACTTGTATCAGCTTTTTTGATAACATGGCTGTTTACAATGTTCATGATAAAGCGATTTGGTGGTATGACCGGAGATACATACGGGGCGCTGAATGAGTTGATTGAGTGGTTAGGGTGGATTTTTCTACCCGGGCTTATCCAAATTACTTTTTAAATTGACAGGAGATGCAGAAATGCAGCATGGCGGCCGGATTTACGAGTATGCTGAACAACTCAATATACCATTTGAAGCGGTTCGTGATTTTAGTGCAAACATTAATCCATTAGGTCCGCCGTTCTCTGTACTTAAGGCCATTACTGAAGAAGTGACAGAAGCTGTTGCACATTATCCTGATATGAGACATGGACAAGTTAAAGCTGTTCTTTCTAAAGTTCTCGGTGTTGATACCGACACAATATTTTGCGGCAATGGAGCAACCGAAGTAATGGAACTTATTGTACGCGATGTTTGTCCAAAACGTGTAGTAGTCCTTGAACCTGCTTTTTCTGAGTATGAAGCAATTGCTCACCGAAACCGTATACCAGTCGTACATGTTCCACTCCTTGTTGACAAGGGATTTGTACTTCCAATTGAAAAACTGAACCAAACATTACAGACTGATGATTTACTCTTTTTCAATTGCCCTCATAATCCTTCAGGCTGTATGTGGCCGAAAAGTGAATGGTTAGATGCTGTTTTGTCCTTTAGCAGGCAAGGGGTCACAGTGGTTTGTGATGAATCGTTTATAGACTTTTTGCAGAGTCCTGAAGACTCGAGTGCTATTTCAGTTTTGGATAAAGAAGAGAATATATTTGTGGTTCGGTCAGCCACAAAAATGTACGCAATTCCCGGAATCCGC
>JAKADF010000451.1 GCA_021820805.1 Bacillota bacterium | reverse complement strand
CAGAAATGCCTAGTTTACGGCCAAGCTTGTTTCCTTTTTCAATTAGCAGAGTGTTTGCTCCGGTGCTTCTTGCAGCGATTGATGCCATAAGTCCGCTTGGACCTCCGCCAATTACAATTACATCGTATTTTTGTTCGCTCGTTTGCACAGTACTCCTCACATTTCGGTTAGATATCATATTGAGTGTACTGAAGCAGGTGGCATAATACAACTTAAAAGAAATGTACAGTTAGAGGCTAATGATAATGACACCACAGGCAACGAACAAAGTCGAAACAATTGTCCAAATGGTCAAGCGTTCAAGATTTGGTGATATAAGTGCCGATATTAGAGCTACAAACACAGGTTCGGCACCGATAATAACAGATACTTCCGAGACATCAATTTTTGATACGCTGTGGAAAAAAAGCAGCACTCCTGCCGCAGACAACATTCCAGCTGCTACAATGTTCAAGTTTAAATGTTTTGTATAAACGCGAAGAACTCTCGGAAATTTTCCTGTTATAAGCAAAAGTAAAATATACCCTGTTGCAGCGGTACAGATATCGACTGTAGACAACCAAATCGGCGTCACATGAGCAGTAGTGCTCATTTTTCGAAATAGGTGACCTACACCTTGTAGATTTGCTGCAGCAAATGCTATCCCCACGCTTACCATGAAATAAGAAAATTGGTTGTCTCGGTTTGGAAACCAAACATATTCCATGATTAATACGATTACGCCGATGATAAGCAGCAATAGCCCAAGTGTATAACTTTTTTTAAATCCTTCACCGAGGAAAATCACGGCTAAAGCAAGTGTCATAAAAGGCGATAGTGTTTTAATAACTACACCGCGAGTTGCCCCCAACCGTTCAATTGATGTATATAGGGCAAGACGACCCAAAAGGGTGCCCACCAGTCCGGCTAAAAATGCGTATTTTGTTGAGGGATAATGAATTAAGGCACCTACATTCAATCCGCCGCGTAAAATAAAGCCTGTACCAAGAGCGAAAAGAAAAGTTAGGCTGCTTATTACGAGTACTGGCAGTAACCCGTGGTCAGGCAGTTCATCTTCCGATTGACCGATATGGAGCAATACAAAAGATAAAGCATAACAAACTGCAGCAAGGATTGCGGTCATTTCTCCAGGCAAGGCCATCTCCTCTTCCTTTCGTGGACAATCTCATGTATATGTGTGAGAAGTGCTGAGTTTGCCTTGACCTTTGCTTACATTGCATTTTTACCATGAAAGATATGGGAGGTACCATCATGGATACATTCCGTTTTTAAAATCTAATTATCCTTTATTACGGAAAAGGCCAAATTGAAAAAAACTTGGCGAAGGAGACACTCTCCTGTGGAAACCGTGGTTTTAATCGTGTATGGCGGCGGCAGTATTAAGAAAAATGGACTTTACGATAAGGTTGTTCGCATAAAGCTGTAGCAATGGGAGTCAAGTTTGATGGCGATGTCTGGGACATCTACGAGCGGAGGGCGAAACCAACCAGTGCATTGCCGATTGGTACCATACTTACCCTTGCTGCAACGGGATCCGAAATGAATGGCAGCAGTGTTATAACTAATTGGGAAACCAAAGAAAAACTGGGTCATACGTCCCGATATACATATCCTAAATTTTCATTCTGCGATCCGGAAAATACGTTTACAGTACCAAAGAAACAGAGGGAATTCTTTGTTTCAATTGATGCTCCAACACGTCTTTCGGATTACAACATTGATGATGCTCATCTAACAGCAATGGCTCGACAGAATGTTCGCTTTGGGGCTGTTGGAACATTCCAGAAATTGAATGAAGCAGATGTCTTTGAAATTCTGAAAAGTGCACTGTAAATAAAGATGAAAAAAAAAGCCACTTCCGATTTGGAAAGCGGCTTTTCTTAATGGAAAATACTTACGCGTTACGTTCTTCTGAGATAAAGTTGCGAAGGACTGTCTGCAGAATACCGCCGTTACGGTAGTAATCAACTTCAACTGGGCTGTCCAAGCGAGCAACTGCGGTGAAGGTGAACTCCGAACCATCTTCGCGAGTAACCTCGACTGTTACGTCGGAACGTGGAGCAAGTTCGCCTGTCAAGCCTTTGATGTTGAATGTCTCGCGGCCAGTCAAACCAAATGTCTCTGCACTTTCGCCGTCTTTAAACTGTAGCGGCAATACGCCCATGCCAACCAAGTTACTGCGATGAATTCTTTCGTAACTTTGTGCAATAACGGCCTGCACGCCTAGCAAAATGGTTCCTTTTGCTGCCCAGTCGCGTGAGCTGCCTGTACCGTATTCCTTACCAGCGACCACAACAAGCGGGGTATTGTCAGCTATATATTTCATTGCTGCATCATAGATTGGCATCACTTCGTCTGTCGGCAGATACTTGGAGTAACCACCTTCTGTACCTGGAGCAATCTTGTTGCGAATACGAATGTTCGCAAATGTGCCACGCATCATAACTTCATGGTTTCCACGACGGGAACCGTACGAGTTAAAGTTGTATGGTGTTATATTATGCGATACCAGATATTGACCAGCAGGGCTCTTCACTGGAATCGTACCGGCAGGTGAAATGTGGTCCGTCGTGACGGAATCACCCATGAATGCCAATACACGTGCGTTCTCAATATTCTTTGGCTCTGGCAATTCAGGTGTTAAGCCAACGAAGAATGGAACTTCTTGAATATAGGTGGAAGTTTCATCCCATGCAAACAATTGGCCATCTGGAACAGGCAGTTCATTCCAGCGTTCGTTTGCATCGAAAATGTTGCCATATTCTTTATGGAACATTTCAGGTTTAATAACAGCTTTGATGGTGTCATGAATTTGTTTATTCGTTGGCCAGATATCTTTTAAAAATACTGGATTGTTGTCTTTGTCGTAGCCGAGTGGTTCATTGTACAAATCTTTGTCAACTGTTCCAGCAATACCGTAAGCGACAACAAGCGGCGGTGATGCCAGATAGTTCGCTTTTACAAGGGAGTGAATCCGGCCTTCGAAGTTACGGTTACCGGATAACACTGCTGAAACGAGTAAATCTTCATCCTGGATTGGACCTGAAATAACTTCAGGAAGTGGTCCGCTGTTACCGATACAAGTTGCACAACCGTAACCAATTACATTAAATCCGAGCTTATTCAGGTCTTCAATAAGTCCAGCCTCTTCAAGGTAGTCTGTAACAACTCTTGAACCAGGAGCCAAAGATGTCTTAACGTGCTTTTTAGTACGAAGTCCTTTTGCAACTGCATTTTTTGCAAGTAATCCTGCAGCAATCATGACAGATGGGTTAGAAGTATTTGTACAGCTCGTTACTGATGCAATTGCTACATCACCTGTACGCATTTTTGTTTCTGAACCGTCTTCGAATTTAACTGTAACTGTGCGTTCGAGCTCTTCTTTTGGAAGACCAAAACCGCCTTTATCGACTGGCTTTTGAACTATTTCTTCAAAAGCTTGCTTCATGTTTGTTAAGTCAATTCGGTCTTGCGGACGTTTTGGACCAGCCATGGTTGGAATAATTGTA
>JAKADF010000450.1 GCA_021820805.1 Bacillota bacterium | reverse complement strand
AATGAGCGCTTGCTTGTCACCACACAGAGTCTTGATGTCAAAGTTGACTCCGACCATGATGAAAAAAATTGGAATCAAAAAGCCAAAACCGATTGCATCAAGCTTGCCGTAAATATCTGTTCTTTCCCGTTCATTAAGAAGCCCGACCAAAATACCAGCAAGAAATGTACCTAGGATGACCTGTACCCCAAGACTTTGGCTTAATACGATGAACACGACCATTAAAGCGAAGGATGCACGAATGCCTAGCTGCGCTGTGCCATGCGCCAGACCGCGAAATACGAAAAATCTGGAAAAACGCCTGGCAGCAAAATAAACAACAAGTAAAATCGTGAACAACACGAATACAAGTAAAGTGTTTGCGGACAGGCCTCCCTGAAATAGGGACGCAGCTACAGATATAAGCAACATAGTTACAAAATCTGCAAACACAGCTGCAGCCAGAACCAACTGCCCAAACCTACTCTGCAAAACGTCGTACTCTTTTAGAACAGGTACGACAACAGTTAAGGATGTTGTCGTTATTATCAAAGCAACAAGAAGCGGACTTTTTACAAAATGATGATGAAATAACCACGTCGTTAGGGTAAATGATAAGCCAAACGTGATTGCGCAAGATAAAACGGCGAACATTGGCGCACTGATTAACCACTGACGAAGTTTTGACCCTCCATCCTTCGCAGAAGGCTTTAATGCATTAAAATCGATTTCTAGTCCAGATACAAACATTAAGTAAGCCAGGCCAAAAAACTGAAGAAAGTTGAGCCAGTCACTATTTTGAATAATATTAAATCCGCTGCGGCCGACAATTGCACCAACAAGGATTTCACCAACGACAATCGGGACTCGAAAACTTTTTATTCTTGAGACGGCCATTGGGACAATAACGGCCAGACTGGTGACAATCAGGAGTGAGTACAAAGAGAACTGCTGATTCTCCACACGATTCCCCCTTTGAAAATCTCGCAAAGCAAGGCCGCAAAGCCTGCCCTAAGGAGAAAAAACCACCAACTGGAATTCAATTTCCAAAATGTTGGTGGTTTCCCGCTTATCTTATCACAAACATAGTTTTGTTACACTCACATATATGGGGAAGGATTTACCGCTCTCCCGTCAATTCTGACCTCATAGTGTAAGTGCGGACCTGTTGCGAAACCAGTATCACCAGAGTAGCCTATAAGTGTTCCCTTGCTGACTCGTTCACCGGAGTGTGCAACGACTCTTGACATATGGCCAAATACAGTTTCAACCCCATTTCCGTTATTAATTTTTACCCAATTCCCATATCCGCCTGAATTCCAGCCTGCATCTTCAACTGTTCCATTATTCGTTGCGAATACAGGCGTTCCGATTGGACACCCAATATCTTCACCTGGGTGGAATCCGCCTAAACTCCTCGGGCCAAATGGGGATGTGATATCGTACATCGTCGTTGGCCATCCCCACGATCCGCTTGCGACACCATCATTCGTTCCTTTATGCGCAACTTCAGTTACTGGTTCTTTTACGACATCTTTTTTGACTACCGATTCACCAACAAGTTTTCCATTCACATACTGCTCTTTAACCGTTTCTCTAGCGAGCCCGCTGCGACCATGCGTGACAACTCGAACGGATCCTATGCCTAGTTGATTATCTTTCAAGTATTTCGTGTGGTATGGAAGCGAAACGGTTTTGGTAACCGTTGTTTCAGTAGATAACTTGAGTAAAGGTTGTGCTTTCCTTTTATCAGATACCTGCGTTACTGCCGGGCCCGCTATACCTAACAACTCTCTTACAGACCCAGAACGAGCTGCCAAGCTGCTTTGGCTCGGATTCAAAATATACCGCTTTGCGGCCACTTCGTCTAAGATATCGGCAACGCTCACAATTTTTGATTCAATAGATACCTGACCTTCAAACTGAGCATTTGAATTACTTTTAACATTATCAGGCAACAGCGCTACTTTAACATCTGTCAAAACGGCTTTTGCTGTATTTTCATCTTTTGTGTAAACAATGGGTCTGCCATTCAACATAATGGCTGATGCGGTCATTGGAAGTGTAGCAACCTTACGCCAATTATAAGTAGAGGAAACTATTGTATTTACAGGTATTAGCGATAGGTTTATGTCATACCCATTTGCGATTCGTTGTATCTTCTGAACAACATCTGACTGATTTGGAACCATTCCAATGTATTTGCCTTGTGAGAAAACCTTCACCCATGGTGAATTCTGATTGACGTGATGAACAGCAAAAATTGATGCACAAACTAGGAACAAGCTTGCAATTCCCGTTGCGCTGTACAATCTTGTACGAGACAATCTGCCTCGTTTAAAACGTAATCGTTTGAATCGATGCTCCTGTGGTTTCAACCACGATAACCAAGTTAACTTTCGTTTCCCTTGGCTGGCAGCCGCGAGTGCGTGAAGAACACTTCGCATTCGTTCTGTCAGCTTCACGCCGCGTATCCCCCCTTATGTATACCAAGGGAGTCTATTCGACATATTTTTCGGTTTTCCTGCAAAAACTCTGAAAAAAACCTCACATTTCGACAAAATTCAGCACTACTCTTCCTTGTTGTCTTGTGAGGCAATCGTACGCTCCAATTCTTCAGTAAACGAACGCGCCGCATCATAGCCCATTCGTTTAAGACGGGAATTCATCGCAGCAACTTCAATGATAACAGCCAGGTTTCGACCAGGACGAACTGGAATCGTGACAGTTGGAATATCAGTATCCAGAATCCGTGTCGTTTCTGTATCAATCCCAAGTCTGTCATAGGCGACGTTTTCTTTCCAAGCTTCTAAATGAATCACCATCGCGATTCTCTTTGCATCACGAACAGCCCCTGCTCCAAACAGAGTCATGGCATTAAGCACACCAAGTCCTCGTATCTCTAGTAAATATTTCAATAATGGCGGAGGACTTCCGATTAGGCTGTCATCGGAAACCCGCCGAATAACAACAGCATCATCTGCTACCAAACGGTGGCCGCGTTTTAAAAGCTCAAGTGCAGTTTCACTTTTTCCAATTCCGCTCGATCCGGTTATTAGAATACCTACCCCGTACACGTCGACAAGCACTCCGTGCACAAGTGTCTCAGGGGCAAGCCGCTCTTCAAGAAAAGTGGACAATGTCGCTGCGGCACGTGTAGTAACCATATTAATTCCAAGAACCGGGAGTCCACGTTGAGAAGCTTCTCGCAGCAGTGAATCCGGAGGTGTCTCTCCGCGCGTAATAATCACGCACGGCGTCTGTTCATAAGCACAAAATGCGAACACCCGCAATGCCTGCTCCCGTGAGTTCATCCCCCGCAAAAAAGAAAGCTCATTGCGGCCAAGAAGCTGGGTTCGCTCTGCTGGATGGTACCTTAAATAACCTGCAAGAGCCAGGCCAGGGCGGTTAATATCAACTGTTGTTATGAGTCTGTCAAAGTCAGCATCTGGTGTAAATATTTTTAGCCCAAGGGCTGTAATGAGTTCTTCTACAAGCACACCACGTTCACTCGACATGCTATCACCTCACGCTTCCT
>JAKADF010000449.1 GCA_021820805.1 Bacillota bacterium | reverse complement strand
AGGGAAATCACTCGAAAGAAAATTGGTCATAGGTAAATATGCGACAGTTGGAGCTGGCTCAGTCGTGACCAAAAGTGTAGCGGATTATCAAATTGTTAAAGGCGTTCCGGCAAGATAATAACCAGAAACTTCATCTTTGTCACCATGCATGGAGTCCTCCGTCAACAATAAGGTTATGTCCTGTAACATAGCTTGAGGCATCAGAAGCGAGATAGATAATAGCGCCTACTAGTTCATCAGGCTTAGCCATTCGGCCAATTGGAGTTCGATTTGAGTACTTATTTTTGAATGTTTCATTTTGCCCGCTTTCGACACCGCCTGGGGTTAGGGTGTTGACGCGAATGCCATATTGTGCCCAGTGAGTTGCTAAATAACGACTTAACCCAACCACTGCAGCTTTGGAAACAGAGTAAACCGCAGGCGTGTTGATGGTTGTATTTAAGTAATTCGATCCTTCATAAATGCGTTCATCCGGACTCATAATGCCGTAAATTGAAGATGTTTGGATAACGGATCCGCCTGTTCCCTGCGAAATCATCTGGCTTCCAACGGCTTTTGCAACCAGAAACATACCGTCGAGATTCACAGACATGACCCTTCGCCATTCGGATAATGTATAAGTTTCAAATGAGGCAAAAAATGCACGTAAATCTTCTGACTTGCTCGCAGCATTATTGAGCAGGATGTGAATAGGGCCCAATTTTTCTACAACTAAACTTACCATTCGAATGACGGAATCTTCGTCGGAAATATCACAAGCAACGCCAAGTGAATCTACTCCAAATCGTGACGTTAATTCGCTGGCATAACTGCCTGATTGTGTTTCATCCAAATCCACCACAGCCACGTTGGCGCCAAATTCAGCGAGACCGGCACAAAATCTCCTACCTAATATGCCTAGCCCCCCGGTCACGATTGCGGTCTTCCCTTTCAAATTAAACAGCTGGTGGTATATTTGGGTAGTCATATCGATTCGTTTCTCCTTTTTTTCATAAGAAAGTCGACAAACTCAAAATCAAGTTCAGAATCAATATCCACTGACCGCTCTTGCGGCATGATATAGAGAAGCGTATGTTTATGAAATAGTGTTTGGTTTGACAACAGAAAGTCGCGATTCCATACATAAATTGATGCGTTTAAGTCGTAAGTCTTTGGTGCATCCTGGCGTCTGACTATAGGAGTTGATGGGGGATTTACTAATTTAACAGTTCCTGTATCAGACACCTCAACCATGTTAAAATACGGTGAGCGACGAGAAGGACATCCAGTAACCACATTTTGGGCATGGGCGGTTTCCAATAGAAATACAGCGTTTTTAATATCTTCTATTTCTCGTAGTGGAGATGTAACATCCAAATCGACAATGGTATCAAAGGTTGAACTTGTTTGGTTTTCTACGGCAGTGACACAATCGACGATAGCAGGTATTTTGGCAGCGTTCTCAGTTGATAATTGAAGCGACCTTTGAATGAGGGTTTGTATACCATAGCTTTTTGCAATATCGAGTATAGTTGTAGAATCGCTGCTAACAGCAATTTCCGAAAACAATTCGGAAGATTGCGCTTGTAAAATGGTATGGGCAATGAGCGGGAGGCCGTTTAAAGTGCGCACGTTTTTATTTTTAACACCTTTCGATCCGCCTCTTGCACATATAGTACACAGCCTTTTCATCTTGCCACCCACTTTTTCTCATTCACAGACTGCTCTATGGACTTAATGAGATATAGTGTCTCCAACGCATCTTTTGCGCTACATAAAATTGAATCATCATTATTCATCATTGCAATATGCTCGGCGCGGTACGTATCATCTTGGTCGGATGGGTAATTTTCAAGCTGGTTGTCAATTCGGATCGTATTCCTAACCAAATCCCCTGAATATGTGTGGTTTTTGGTATTGATTATGAACCCGCGTTGATGGGTACGGTCTAGATAGTTTATTTGTATGTTTATGACCTTGCATTTGTCAGTGGTCATTAAAATTGAAAACACGTCGTCGCTGTCGATTTCAAGGTTACTGTAGTGTCCGCCGATTGCAGCAAGCTCTTTCCATGGTCCAAGTATCCACGTTGTGTAATCGAGTTCATGGCTTAAATCTCGAAGCACGCCGCCACCCATGTTCCGTTTCGAAGAGTAGCTTTTGCGATAGTCTTCATTTCTCCATTCCGGCAGGTATTGACCTGCATACACAATTGCAGAGACGATTGTTTCATACTGAATTGATTCTTTCATTCGCATGATTACCGGGTGAAAGCGCAAATTGTACCCTGTAAAGACATTTTGTAATTTACTCTCCGGTAGGGAAGTAAACTCTTTAAATATTGGTTTTTCAATTAAGATGCGTCCTGTATAACCAGCAGTTCGAATCTCTTGTAAAACCTTATAGTGTTCGTTCGTCGGAGTGGCAATCACAATGTAATCTGGGTTCTCAGTTTGAATTGCATCTTTAATTGTGAAATAGACAGGATATGAGTCAACTCGTTGATGACTTACGATAGACATCTTACAGCCAAGTTTGTTTAGAATACGGCTGTGGCGACGGCCAATCGATCCATAACCAATTACGGTCACATTCATGGAAACACCTCGTAATATTCTGTGTTTGCTCGGTGGTAATCGTCCATCCTTCCGATATCAAGCCAGTACTCTCGAATCGGAAATACACCGACTGACTTTTGTTTCGCTAAAAACTCTTCAAATAAGTTTGTCATATCCATGTACGTATCTTGTGGAATCATTTCCAGAACAGATGGCTCAAGCATATACATGCCAGCATTGACGAACATGCGTTGTATCGGTTTCTCCTTGATTCCACTTAATAAGTGGCCTTCTGTTTCAATCACACCATAAGGGACTGTATATGAATATTCCCTAACACACATTGTCGCAAGATTTTTGTTTTCGTAATGAAACTCGAGCAAATGTCCATAATCCACTTTAGTAAGAAGGTCGCCGTTGACTACGAGTATTGGCTGATTCGGATGCTCTGGCAGGAGTGATAAAGCGCCAGCTGTTCCCAACCGCTTATCTTCACGTAGATACTCTATGTCAATGCCCCATTTTTCTCCATTTCCAAAATGCGATTCGATCATCTCTGCTTTATAGTTGACAGATAAGTAAAATTTTCGAAAAGAATGAGCCATCAGTGAATCGATAATGATTTCAAGAATTGGTTTGGGTCCAACTTTTAAAAGCGGTTTAGGGCAGTTATTTGTAAGTGGAGTTAATCGATTCCCAAGTCCTCCAGCCATGATAACAACAGGATTTTCACGTGGAGGTGGATCGAGAAAATCCTCTAGCACTTCTATGCCAATTACTTCGAACTTACTATTCAGAATCGGAACGCGTCTGATTCCATGTTGAATCATCATTTTATAGGCAAAGGAAGGCGCTGTGTCTGAATATGAAACGATTGGATGGGTATTCATGATTTTCTCAACAGGTTGGCTCAATTCAATCCCTTTTAGGATGGCTCTTCGAATATCCCCGTCGGTGACTGTTCCAAGTAAATGATAGTTTGTGCCGA
>JAKADF010000448.1 GCA_021820805.1 Bacillota bacterium | reverse complement strand
AATACTGTTTCATTGAAGCCATCGAAGACTTGAGCAAAAATTCAATACTACCAATCTTACAACGTAACCTCGGTACTGATGTCGTATTGGAAACGGACGGGAATTGGTCATACGGTGCCAGTGCAAAAGAATTGAATATTCCACATCTGGTAACATTGTCGAGTGATGAAAATGCCCACGAAACGTTTCAGTGGGTCGATACCTTGATAAGCAATTTGAAGGCGTTTATTGACGGAACATATCATGGGCGGGAACGTTTCAAACAACTGTACGCCGCTGAATTCACTTACCGATTGAATCGCCGACACATGGGACACAAGCTCGTCGAACGACTTCTCAACACCTGCGCACTGTCACATCCAATAAATGCAAGTCAAACTGCCTAAGTGGTGGGTCAGCCCAGGTTACTTACGAGAGTGGATATGTGTGTTGAAAAAATAGTTTTCGTGATAAACCGATTGTTGTGCTAAATATGGCGGAACTCATGCACTGTAATGGCCAACAACTATATAGACGAATGCTTGAGTTATTATGTTACAGTGATCTCGAAATTTCATCGAAATTTTATTGAAATTCTTAAAAATTGATATGAAACTTGTTCGAGAGGTGTCTTTATGTTTACGACTCCGGAAAGTGCCTTGATTGCATCTGACGTTGTCATTAAGAAATCTCGCTTTATTGGACGTGTCTTTTCTGTTCAAAATGTGGACGAGGCGGATGCTGAATTAAATCGTGTTCGACAAATTGAGAAATCGGTGACACATAATTGTTTTGCATATTCGATTGGGCTTGGTGTACCTGTTGAGCGATTCTCTGATGACGGTGAACCGAGCGGAACAGCCGGAAAGCCGATTTTAGAGGTGATTCGGAGGCGTGGGGTTTCGAATGTGCTTGTTGTCGTTACACGGTACTTTGGCGGCACGCTGCTTGGGGCAAACGGGCTCGTGCGTGCCTATGCGGATATGGCTTCTCATGCGCTTGACGAGACGTCTTTGCTCACATGCCGCCAAATGAACCGGATTTATATAAATTGTGATTATAGTTATTATGGCAAACTTGAATATGAACTTGGCCGCCTTGGTTTCACGCTGATGGAAAAACAATTCTCAGATGAAGTCGCGTTTTTTGTGCTTGTTCCTGTTGTTGAGGCGGACACATTATGTTCGCATATTGCAGATTGGTCAGTCGGGCAAGCTCATGTTGTTGTTCAACCTGCAGAGTATGTTGGTCTTGCAAACGATGGTACCTTTCGCTTTAACGTAATTCGTATTTGATGAGTCCTAAATTTAAGTTATTTAATCAGAACAGCCGTGACGGAATGCATATAAATCTTGAAAGCGTCGGCTTTCCCTGATACGTTCTTGCACGAGTGAACATGACATAAATACATGCATCTTAGAATCGCCTTTAAGAATAATATCTGCTGTCTTGTCTCTGCGCGGCTTTATATGCTCAATGTATTTTGGGTTGACGTACCCCGTAACACCATCATTTCGACTATCTGGTCTCTCCCTGCACTTCATTGCACTGAATAATTCCCACAGCCCAGGTAAAAGTAAAGGGAGGTACTGTCTCTTTCCAACAGCATCCTCGAATTGACGACGCATCCATTTTTGTGCCATACCATGATATCTCGCTAGATCATGATAAATTTTCTGGGCCGTTTGAGTGATGTATTCCTCAGGTCTGTCCGTAAACAAGACGCGAGAGCCATTCACACGGTTTTCCAAATATACAGGCTCCCAACCAATAATTTTGGTCGCCAATGTATGTAAAGGCGGGTTTGGACCTAAAGTCCAATCAGGCCTCATAATTTCACCTCCGGATTGAATTTAGACAATATTGCCGAATATTGTCTATAATTCACACGATATGAAATATATCAATTCCTGTCAACCAGTAATTTAAATACTAGTACTTAGTGTAAAGTCTTATTATTTGACAGAATATTTAAATTCCGCTTTTCGGCTGTTAACTTACTTTCGAATTATCTTTTGGCTGTTTTCGTATAGATTGTTGCTTTTTGGACAATTCTGTGTAATGACCGATACACCTTGTCCGAGGAGTAATTTCAGTGAATTGGAAAGACTTGTTTGAAGACTTTGATGAATTAAGTCAGGGCGAGAAACTTGCTCTATTTGAAGCGATAAAGGGTACATTGTTCCCAGAGCCACGGCTGAGACTGGACACTGTTGCCAAAGAAGTCCGAGATAGTCGGTTCAGTACAGGCTTGGCGTGTATTCATTGTGGCAGTAAACTGGTCAAACGCAACGGCAAATACCGTTCACGCCAAAGATATCTGTGCAAAGACTGTGGAAAGTCATTCAACGACACGACCACCAGTCCATTAGCGGGAACTCGCTATCCCGACAAATGGCTCAAATTCATCGAATGTATGCTCGATGGTCTTACTCTGCCCAAAACAGCCAAATTGCTCGGTATTCATGTGTCCACAGCGTTCTATTGGCGACACAAAGTGCTGTACGCCCTTCGTTCGCTTGGTCATGATGCCCTGAATGGCATCGTAGAGTCTGATGAAACCTTCTTCTTGGAGTCCCATAAAGGTCGCAAAACCGTTACGTTCCGCAAGTCAAGGAAACGTGGTGGCGTAGCGAAAAAACGGGGAATCAGCAAAGAACAAGTGTGCGTAGTGGTCGCTATGGATAGAGAAGGAGACATTGTTGCACAAAACGCTGGTCGAGGTCGTGTTACTGCAACGGAGATTGATGCTGTACTAGGCTCACAACTGGCTCCAGACTCCCTGCTATGCACGGATTCCGCTAAGAACTATATTGCATTTGCAAGGATGAAAGGGCTTTACCACGAAGTTATTAACGTGCGGAAGGGTGTGTGTATGTCCGCAAGGGCATTTACCACGTTCAGCACGTTAATTCGTATCACAAACGGCTCAAGAAGTGGATGGAACGCTTCCAAGGTGTTGCGACGAAGTATCTTGATAACTACCTATTTTGGTTTCGTTTCTTGGAGAGATATAAAGGATTGACGCCCTTTGAAGCAAAACGGGCAATCCTGCGGGATATGTCAAAGCGGGCGAGTGACATTACCGTGGCGTTTCTAAAAGCCGTCTAAATGTTGTCGCACTAATGGGCAGCGACAAAGGGGCTTAATACAATGTGGAAGGCAATCATGAACGTTTTGGCTGCAGTGTTGGTTGTCGTATTGTTGCTAGTGATTTTACATTTAATTGGTTATAACTTGTCAGGAATAAGTGAGCGAGGTTATCGGTTTCTCCAGTGGCTTGAGTCTCTCCTTACTGTTGTTATCATCGCGCCACAATGGTTTCATCATAAATGAATTTGCTCTACTAGTCATAATGAACGACACCGGCTCCATTTCGCACATCGTGGGTTACACTGGAACTTAAGAAGAACAGTGCAGAGCCACATACGAAAGGAGCTGATACTATGAAGAATATCACAAAATTTATAGGGTTAGATGTATCTAAGGAAAAAATAGCAGTTGCAGTCGCAGACGAAGGTCGTAGTGAACCAAGATTTATTGGAAT
>JAKADF010000447.1 GCA_021820805.1 Bacillota bacterium | reverse complement strand
AAAACGATCTAACTGAGCTTCAGGCAGTGGAAAGGTCCCTTCAAACTCAATCGGGTTTTCTGTCGCCAAAACAAAAAATGGTTTTGGCAATGCGTAAGTTGTTCCATCCACTGTAACATTTTGTTCTTCTAAGGATTCTAATAATGCCGATTGTGTTTTTGGTGATGTTCTATTGATTTCATCCGCAAGAACAATTTGACCAAATATAGGGCCTTTGCGAAATTCAAACTGATGCATGCCCTGATTATATATGGACACCCCAGTTACATCAGATGGCAACAAGTCTGGGGTAAATTGTATTCGTTTAAACTCGCAACCCAGCGTTACTGCAGCGGCTCGAACAAGCATGGTTTTCCCAACACCCGGAACATCCTCAATCAAGCAATGTCCACCTGCAAGAAGTGCAACCAATACGAGCCGAATAATATCTTCCTTGCCAACAATTACTTTCGAAATATTGTCAGCGACTCGTTTTAAATCGGGATGCCAAGTATCAATCGAAACCTTTTGTGCAGGACCCGCCAAATAGACAACTCCTTTGTATAAGAATTATTGGATAGCCTTTAAAAAATTGTAACAGTAAATTTGTGATGGATAAAGAGCCGTTTAAGACAATAAACGGCTCTATTTGAATATCCTGTTTTCCCGAATAGCTTTATGGACGTACGTATTGCATAGGATTCACTGAAACGAGGAATCCAGACGAATCGAAGCCAGTAGCAATTGTAAAATGGAGGTGTGGTCCTGTTGAAAAACCATTATTACCAACAGAAGCAATTTGCTGACCTACATGAACAACCTCACCAGGAGATACTTTAATCTCGTTTGCATACATATGACCATATACTTCCATTAGACCGCCAGCAGATTGTATGACAATCCAATCGCCAAACCCGCTTGCCGGCCCGGCATACAAAACCTTTCCAGAAGTCGCGGCAACAATTGGCGTTCCGATTGACGCGCCAATATCAAGGCCGTCATGAAACTCCCGTGAACCGCCAATGACCCGAGCTCCGTATCCAGACGTGATGTGATGCACGTTCGGAACAGGCCACGTCCAACCTGAAGCTGACCCTGTATATTGTCCCTCTTCAGCTATTAATTTAGAGATAAGAGATTTTAGTCCGGCAAGGGCACTATTTTCACTTTGCAGTGCCGCTTGCTCCCTTTCCCGATTACTATGAACCTGGTTTAAAAGTCGCACCTGTGTTAATTGTGCTGATTCTGCATCAGCCTTTTTAGACTCTAACGTTCGATAAACTGCCTTTTCTGCACTTTGTTGTTTTTGCAATGTTTGATTGGAAATATCTAATTGATGTTTGTTTGACTCGATCTCTTGAAGTATCTGTTTATTCTGATTGGCAATCGTTGAAAGGAGTTGGATTCGGTCCAGTAAATCGGTAAAACTTGTTGCTGAAAACAGCACAGCGAAATAGGATGTTTGACCATCTTCGTACATAATTTGCACGCGTTGCTCCAGTGTTTTGTATTGCTTATCCATTTCGGCATTTGTCACTGAGATTTTTTGTTTCAAATCTGCAATCTGCTTGTCGCGTTTTGCAATGTCCGCTTCTGTCGATGCAATACTAGACTCAAGGTTCGTTACTTGTGTTTGAATTGAGGAGATTTTACTATTTAACGATTGTTCTTGGTTTCTAAGCTCCGAAATCTTTGATTTCGTTGTCTTGGTTTGTTGTTGAAGCTGACTCTGCTTATGTTGAAAATTAGAAAGCTTGTCCGCGTAAGCGGAACCTGTTGGAATCATCCAGGTAAACGCAGATAATGTTGCTAGATATGTAAGTACAACTCTTCGTGACATTTCGCGCGATACCACCCCAAACGTAATTAAATATGCCGATCATACTTTTGCTTTATCGAATGGGTTCGACGAAATATCCTTTATTCCTTCATAAAATGACAAAAAGTACCTCGCCGCATCTATCTCGCAGCGAGGTGATTGGCGCTTAGTACACAGTCGTAGTTGTGCATGTACGAACATATCCAGGAACAAGCAGGAAGAACAGGACAAAGATGATTAGAAATACAACGGCCCATCTTGTATAGCATCCAAAGCATCCATCCATCCGCCTTAACGCTCCTCTCCCGTTAGGTTACTAAAGTCTATGCAAGACGGGGTTAAGTCACATAGTGTATATGACCTGTAGGAATAACCCTTTGTATTACAGGCACAAAAGGTCTATAAAATCATAGTTTGATGTGGAACTGAAATACTCTGAAATATCCACATTTGTAAGTGTTTCCATAAGCTCTGTACGGTTATATGGACAATGAGTAATTTTCAGCTCCAATTCACGAACATCTTTCGCTCCAAAGAAATCCCCGTAAATACGGCACTCCTGAATTAGCCCATTTTGAACAAATAGGCGTACATCAATAAGTCCACCGGGTAAACGACGACTGCGTACCATATTACATTCCGGTGATTTCCCATATGTCCAATTCCAGTTCCTATATCTTTCTTCACTAATTTTATGTATTTTTTCAAAATCCTCATCGGTCAAACGATACTCCGGGATTTCTTGAAAGCCCGCAAAAATAGACCTCTGCAGCGCTTGCTTAAACTCATCAATGTTCATATCTTTCTTTAGGTAATCCCTTATATTGGCTACTCGACTTCGTACAGATTTAATCCCTTTCGATGCAATTTTGTCCGGCCTTACATGCAGTGCAGACTCTACATTATCCAAATTCACATCAAACATAAGTGTGCCATGACTAATCATCCGATTTTGTGTAGAAAATTGTGCATTCCCCGATATCTTCTTTTCTCCAACTAAAATATCGTTGCGCCCGCTAAGCGTTGCATCAACGCCTAATTCATGGAGAGCTTGTACAACGGGATCCGTAAACTTTTTATAATCATTAAAATGATTTCTATCTTTCTTTGTAATGAAACTGAAACTCAAATCTCCTCTATCGTTATAAACTGCGCCTCCGCCAGATAGTCTTCGCACAACATAGACGTGGTTTTTCTCGACATACTCTGCATTAATTTCTTCGAATGTGTTCTGATTTTTTCCAACAATTATGGCTGGGTCCATAGAGTAAAACAACAGATACGTTTCATCTTGGTTAAGGTGATACAGTGCATATTCTTCAATCGCGAGATTTACCGCAGGATCAAATATATTTTGGTTATCTATGTATAGCAAGTAATCCACCTCTTTAAAACAACAAATTCACCAAAAACAACATTACGCTAACTTTATGACTGAGGCAATTTCACTAACCAGATATGTTGTATGATGGAGTCAGAATGGGAAGGGGAGTTGCATATGGTGGTGCCCGACATGAAGCAAATTCGAATGGGTACCTTACAATCTCGCATTGAGTGTATGGAGAAAACCATCAGAGTTCTAAAGAAACACTACCACCAATTTGAATCTACTCCGGAATATCAGTTGCTGCACTCAGAACTCAATTCTGCCAGGGAGCATTGTTTGCAGCTCATAAAACGGATTGAGAATACAAGAGTCGTTCAATAAAAGTAAATAAGTTCTGCCTGC
>JAKADF010000446.1 GCA_021820805.1 Bacillota bacterium | reverse complement strand
TAATTTGGCACGCATCAAACGGAACAAGCCAGATTCCTCCAATCCGACTCGTTGAAGTTCTGTTTCATTGGCCTACAAACGTTTTTCTCTTATTTAATCCAGTCGTATAACTTCCGCTTTGGTCGGGATTAAATCCAACCATGTTTCTCCATCATTGGTATATTCTAGGAGAGCGTTTTGACTAATGGACAGCTCCAACTATGCCTCTTTTACTTCACAAGCGTCCCAATAAGAAGCAAAAGAAGCATATTGATGGCCGGACGAATGAAGCCCCCTTGCAACCACAAAGATCTACCGTCCATCTGATAGCTGTTTATTCATTGTCAGGCCGTGCCCCCTTTTGTTCTTCAAGATACCTATACAATGTTGTCTTGCTAATTCCCGTTGCTTCAGTTATTTGATTGATAGTGTATTGCTTACTGACATACATCTTTATTGCCATCTCAATTTTGCCTTTTTGTTTTTTAGGTCTGCCCCCTTTTCTGCCTCTTGCCCTTGCAGCATCTAAACCCGCTTTAGTTCTCTCAACAATGATATCCCGTTCAAACTCAGCCAAACTCGCAAAAATATTGAATATTAGCTTGCCGGTTGTACTTGTGGTATCTATGTTTTCCTTGATGCTAACGAACGAAATGCCTTTCTTCTTGAAACCCTCAACTAGCTCAATCAGGTGTTTCATGTTTCGGCCAATACGGTCAAGTTTCCAAACTATAACGGTGTCACCAGGGCGCACGTATTTAAGTAGCTCATCCAGCTCTGGCCTGTGATTTCTGGTACCAGTCAATTTTTCTTGAAAAATACGATCTACTCCGTATTGTTTGAGAGCATCTATCTGTAAATCGAGGCTTTGTTCGTGGGTACTTACTCTCGCATAACCAAATTTCAATTTTTTCCTCCTCAATTTAAAAAGGCTTGATATTAATTTACCAAAAACGTATTAGCAAGATAATAAAAGTATATAGATTTTATTAATGAGTTTTGGTACTGAAAATACATGCCTTACATGGCCAAAAGGCGGATAAAACGAAACACACCAAATACGGAAGTTTTTGAAACTAGAAATCATTCTCAGCCCTACATGAAATTGCGAGGAAGTTTCGCGGATCCACTATGCCTCTATTCAGAAAACCCAGAGCTTACCGGAATCTGTACAAACGCCCTCTAAATTCAATATCGACGAGGCATAAAAAAGGAGTACTATTATCAACAGGATTTTTTTCTAATTGTATTGGTAAGTTTTCTTTAGGAGGTTGAGATGAAAAGAAACAATAAGGAACGGAAGGTAGCGGGTATAGTCAGTTTTATCTACGGTGTTGTTTTTCTGTCCCTATCAGGGCTAATATTTCGACTAGCTTTTTTACAAATAAATCGAGGTGCCAATCTTCGATCTCTGGCATCCAACCAGCAAATTTCCTATGTGCCAGTATTGCCGGAAAGAGGTTGGATTTATGACGCCAACCATCAATTACTAGCTTTCGATGTACCAGCAATGGACGTCACGATAACGCGGTTACACAATTCGAGCATTCAAAATTTCAACACCATTGCCTCGCTACTCGCACCCGTTTTGAAGGTATCTAAATCTGATTTACTTTATAAGATGCAAAAAGAGAATACCTGGCAAGACCAAGTCTACTTGACACAAGACGCGATTGAGGCTTAGGTGTCCTTTGTTGAAGAACACAAGTCTGAACTTCCTAGTGTCGAACTGGTTGTGTCTTCTAAACGCTCGTATCCACATGGTGATCTAGTGGGTCAGGTGATTGGTTATGTTGGTAAAATTCAAGGTGATGAGGCTAAGCAGTATCCAAAATATCTTCTCAATCAAATAGTCGGACAATCGGGGATTGAAAGGCAGTATGAAAAATATCTACAGGGAAAACCAGGTAAAAGTGCTATCGTGATTAACAATATGGGCACCCCTATCCAATCCCTTGGGCTAGATCCTCCGCCAACACCCGGCGATATGGTTCAGCTTACACTCGACGGTCATCTACAAGCAGCTACCCAGCAGATCCTAACTAGTAAAATTGATAATTTGACAACACAAGGTATTAATGTTAACCAAGCAGCCGCTGTCGTGCTTAATCCCAAAACTGGTGCCGTTCTATCGATAGTAAGCTACCCGTATTTAAATCCAAATTGGTTTTTGGACCCTAGTCAGTATTAAAAGCACGTACAGGAGTTGAACCATTTCCCTAGTCCCGCATACAATAATGCGACACAAGGTATATATATGCCCGGCTCGACCGTCAAGCCAGGAAATATCTTACTGGGATTGCTGGACAAAGTCATTACGCCAACAACAACTGTTAATGACACGAATGAATTATGGATTGGTAATTACTTAGCACATGGCGATGCAGCAGAAGGTATTGTTGACGCCGTTAAAACGATTGAAGTATCGGATGATATTTTTATGTATAAATTGGGAATGTGGCTTGGTCATTATCCGCCCTCAAACATGAGCATTAATAAGTGGAGCACTTAAGTGCGGACACAAGCATTGAATTCTATCTTTAGCTTCGAAAAAGAATTAGGTCGTGGCATCAAAACAGGAATTGACCTGCCGAACGAATCGAAGGGCACTTTTACGGATTCCGGCCAACTGTACGATTTACCATTCTTGAAATTGGCCAAATACAAGCATTTACACCATTACAATTGGCTGTCTATGTTGCGACTATCGCGAATAACGGAGTCCGCATGCAACCGCATCTACTGCAATCGATCGAGTCCCCTTCGGATAAAATCATTAAAACGTACCAACCCGAAGTTGCGGGTAAGGTATCTGCCCCGCAAGCTGATTGGGACGTTTTGCATCAGGGTATGTATTTAGTTGCGAATGGAGCACTTGGCTTGGTTCAGCATCAAGCAGTTTTACGAACGTAATACAAGGCCGCTGGTAAGACAGGTACTGCACAGCAAGGCGGCGGTAAAAACGATATTTCGGCGTTTATTGGGTACGCCCCGTACAATAATCCGCAAATTGCAATCGCTGTCATCATGCCAGGCGCTGGATATGGTGCAGACGGTGCCGCGCCTGTTACCAAAGAGATCATGGACGCATATTTTAAGGAACATCACGAATTTTTCTTGCAATCACAGTGGACGAATGTGAAGATTCCTAACTAACCGAAGTCAGGGCTCCCCTTTCATTCTGGAATGTTCTGAAGGCAATGTGAGAATAACGGGTTTTGTTCTGAAGTAAAAAATGTAAAATATTTGAAACAATTGGCAACCTATTATGTTACCACCAAGCTATCTTGTCCATTGTTTAACGGGAAAAGATACCCTGATTTTGACGAATATTATGTCCAAAGCCTCTCGTTTGCCATTACAGGTGCCCGAATTGACGGGATAATATATCTGATTTTCGAGTATTCAAGCCCCCGAATGGCATTGACGATATAAATTGTCCGTTTCACGGTGCGGTTTGGACATTCACACCCGTCTTGCCGAAGCATATTTTTCCATTGGTTCTACCTCTAATCTCTTAATGGGTGGGTCGAATTGGGTTAAGGCAGAACTCATG